>NZ_LR213882.1 GCF_900659865.1 Hyella patelloides LEGE 07179 | reverse complement strand
TACTCACCTATAAGATTATTAAGTTGTCATCTGTTGAGGATTAAAGTGCGAACTCTACCGTTTTGCGGTTACTCAACAGAAGCTAGTCATCCTCCTTCTTTCTAAGTTTCGACTAAACGAATCGCACTGCCACTGACATTTAAATCTTCTACTGCGAGCGTTTGGTTTTCACGCACTAAGCGAGTAGTTAACTTGTGAAGAAAGTCTATTCTTCGATCTTTTACTTTTGCATGAAGCTTAGCCAACCTCAGTTTCCTTCTTTTCCTGCGATTAGAATCCTTCAAGGCTAAGAGACGTCTCCTGTTTGCTTTCTTGATACGCTTGAGCATCTTTTTGTGCAATCTAGGATTCTCAATCTTTTCACCACTACTTAAAATAGCGAAGTGAGTTAAGCCTAAATCAATACCGACACTACTATCTGTTTGTGGTGGAATTGGTTGGGAAACTTCTACTACGAAAGAAGCGAAGTATCTGCCAGCACAATCTTTAATGATAGTTACGCTACTAGGGGAGTTTGGTAGTGGTCTACTAACCACCATCTTAATGTGTCCTATCTTAGCTAACTTGACTGATTGAGAATGAACACTGAAAGCATTTTTAGTGAATCTAATTGCTTGCCTAGATGATTTCTTTTTGAATTTTGGTTTACCTACTTCTTTCCCTTTTCTGATACCTTTCTTGCTGTCAAAGTAGTTTTTCCAAGCTACTTTTAGATCGTTAACTGATTGCTGTAAAATCACTGAAGATACTTCAGCTAACCAATGTCTTTCTTCAGTCTTTTTAGCTTCAGTTGTTACTTTTCCACTAATATTGCTAGGAAGTTCTAGGTTGTTTTTCAAAGCATTCTTGTACAGCCATAGTGCATCATTCCACACAACTCTTGCTGAACCAAAAGCTTTTGCTAGTGGTACGATTTGAGATTGCTTGGGATAGATTCTGTATCTGTATCTTGCTTTCATTCTATTATTTTAAAATAGTAGAAAGCTTTATTTTTTAAAGTTTCAGTTTAGAATATGTGAAGATTTCAACCTTGTCGCTTGCCCGTGATTCATCCCACCAGCGTAGCTGGGGGTCTTCTCACGGAGAGAGATAAATTCAACTAATTAGTAAAGCCTCAACTATCCATATCAGCTAGGCGTATATATATCCCTCTTCTGTCAGACTTTGAAAACAAAAACAATATGGGCGCGTTCCCTTGCTAGGTGCGTGAGTTCACCCATCAAAATTAAAATTCTTGAATTATTTGTATATGAGGGATAGAGCCATTATTTCCGAATAGTAAATACCAGAAAATGATTTTGGGACTACGAAAGCCTGTATCGACAACTGATAAGACTTCTGAAAATAGCCCTCTCGGAAAGTGACAAAAGAGTTATATAGCATTACGTACAAATAAATATTAGGGCATTTTTTTGAATTGTCTTAATCTAATCTTGTACGGCTATGATAGTAAATCGACCTGAAAATTAACCTAAAAACAGATCTAATTTCGGTACATCAACCCAACTACGGGAATTATGAGACTGGTGGGTTAAATCCATTAACAATTGGGAATATACCCCCTCTTTTAAAGATGGCGTTAAAGACTTACCGCGATCTATACTTTCTACAAAAAGATCTACAGTACGTACAAAAGGAGCTAATCTACCATCAGGAAATGTTTGCGGAAAATCTAGACGCTGGGGAATTTCTACTTCTTTTAAGTATTCTCCTGCGGGTGCTGCCAACAGTTTAAAACCATGCACATAATCTTTTAAGTTATCGCTACCTAGAACCAATGTACCTTTTTCGCCGTACACTTCCACCCAATGCCCTCTACCGTTGTAGGTTACAGAGCTAATGTTTAACTGACAGGGTGTACCATCAGCTAATTCCATTGTTACTAGACAAGTATCGTCAGCATCCACTGGCTTTAGTTTACCGCCATCTTGGGGATCCCGACGTTCGGGAATGGCACAGGCTAAATGAGCGGATAAGCTTTTGACATCCCCAAACAACCAGCTAATATAATCAAAGGCATGGGAGCCGACAGCACCTAAAGCACCCCCACCCCTATCTTTACGAGCATACCAATTCCAAGGACGTTGGGGGTCGGCACGGCTAACTACGATCCAATCTATTTTAATCAAGCGGATTTTGCCTACATAACTCTGTTGTAAGTATTCGGCAAAAAGTTGCCACGAGGGTACAAAACGAAATTCAAAATCAGCCGTTGCAACTAAACCTTTAGCTTGAGCGAGGTTATATAAATCTTTTACCTCTTTGGCATTCATCGCCATTGGTTTTTCAAGCAATAAATGTTTTCCTGCTGCTAAAACGGCTTTACCCATCTCGTAATGCAAAAAAGGAGGAGTTGTGACACTGACAGCTTCTACTAGATCTAGAGCGAGAACATCATCTAGATTGTCGCAAGCATTGGGGATATTATGTTTTGCTGCAATTTCTTTTGCTGTTGCTAAATCCCGATTATGGACTGCTACTACTTCGGTACGATGGTGGTGCTGAAAGCCTGGAATATGAATTTTTTGCCCAAAACCCGTGCCAACAACTGCAATACCAATTTTTTGCTCTGGAGATACCATTGGACAATTATCAATTAACAACGATCGATGTTATTAATCATCAACTATCAACTATCAATAAGTAAAGACGTTTTGGCGAAACCTCTCTAACAACAATTGCTCTACAGCATCAACTGTAGTAATAAAGAACCAATCCCGCCCATAAATTTACCGAAATTAGAGGCATTTTTGTCTCTTTGTTCTAAACTCGCTTCAATTTGACTTGCTAACTCCATATTATCGAGAAATTCTTGAGAAGTTGACTGTCCTAGCTCATTTTCTTGATTCTCAAAAAGTGCGATCGCCACTTGGGTATTTTCTAAGGCTCTGGTTTTAAAGTCAGTGCGATAGTAAACTACCCCCAAGCCTAAATATGCTGGTGCAAATTCTGAATCAATAGCAATAGCACGATTATAGTGAGCGATCGCTGCACGATAATTTCCCCGATCTGCTTCCCTAACTCCCCAACGATGGAATTGTTCGGGAGTACCTGCTTCTTCAGAAATTCCTTTAACTCCATTTAAGTTGGCTCGATCGAGATCTACATTTTCTAGGGTTGTATTTCTTAGATAGGCGTTTCTCAAGTCTGTACCAGCTAAATTTGCTCCTGTAAGATCTGCTCCTGTAAGATTTGCGCCATACAAAGAAGCACCAGTCAAGTCTGCGCCTGTAAGGTTTGCTCCTGCTAAATTGGCTTGACTGAGATTAGCACCCGCAAGATTAGCATTATTTAATTCTGCGCCAGCGAGGTTGGCATGAATTAATCCTGAATCACTTAAATCGCATTCATGACAACGTTTTGTACCCAGTAATTGATTGAGGTGGCTAATATTTTCAGCTTGTAAAGGAGAAGCTAACGGTAAAGATGCTGTAGTTAAAGCAATAATTGAGGTAATAATACTGATTTTCATAAAGTTTAGATATCAATACGGTGAAAGTTCCTGGAGACTCCGCCATTTTAACTTCGTTATTTCGTAATGGCTAAATGCCCGAATAAAATTAATTCGAGAAATTTAATGGCTACTTTGCATACAGAAGTAAAAAATCTTAAGATATACTCTTAAATATACTCAGCGATTAAATTAAGCGTTTAATATATTGAGCAACTAAAATACTGTTAAATAAAATGGCGAAAACTGTAGTAGCCAAGCCTCTGGGATTAGTTCTCCGTAAAGCTGGTTTAGTATCATCAGAACAAGTAGAAAAAGCTCTTAAGGAGTCTCTTGTCTTGCCTAAATGTAAAATAGGAGAGATTTTAGCTATTAGAGGTTTGATTAAACCTCAAACTGCTGATTTTTTCGCTGAAATTTGGCCCCGTATTGTTGTTACTAAAAAATTACAACCCCTAGGATATTATCTAAAGGCTGCTAGCTTAATTAATGAACAAGAAGTTACTCGTATATTACAAATTCAACAGGATAATACCTCAAAATTTGGCAAAATCGCAGTAGAACAAGAATTAATCTCACAGACCACTTTAGATTTTTTTGTCGAACATCTTCACTTAATCAAGACAGGAGAAATTATTAGTATTTATCCTGAAGCAGTTGCTTTAGAATTAGATAATATTGAAAGTTATATTTTAAATAATACAAAATGTGAGCCAGTCGAGTTATTACAAAAGTATGATAAAATAATACAGCAAGGTACAATAATTGCCAGGGGAGATTTAATTGAACAAGAATTACTAGCGAGTGGAATTGTTATTTTGGATAGAAATGTAATTCGGATTGCTCAACCAAAATATTTAAAAAACTTTAATGAAAATTGGATGGAAAAAGAGTTAGCAAAATTACAACCTTATAACCAGATTCGTCTCAAGATGTTCGGGATAGATAAGAAAGCAGATATTCCTTATAAAGTTATTAATGCAGTTAATAATTGGACAAATCATCAACCATGGTTAACACAAAAAATCTATCAACTAATTAAAGAGAAATCAGTATATATAACACCAGAAGAAGAAGAACTTGTTGTCGAGGAATTAATTTATCAATATATTATTGATGATTGGAAAATAGGTGTAGCAGCTAAACATTTAACCTTTATCAGCGATCGCTTAAATGAAACGAAGTTTTGTTCGACAAAGGCTTTATTAAAAACCTATAAAAAAATCTGGCAACTTAAAGAGATTAATTTTGATAATAGTCTAGAGCAAATGGAATTACTACGCATTGGTTTGATTGAGTTAAAGAATAATCGCATCAGCGTTAGTAATCTTATCTATCAAGCTGTATTCGATCGTCAATGGATTGAGGAGCGATTAAATTCCCTAGAACAGCCTCAACAATTAATGCCAGCTTCCTCATCAGAAAGCCAAATTGTTATAATACCTGAAGCAACTTCTAAGAATAAAAAAAATAAGATCTTGTCGATAATAGCGATTATTGTAATTTTAATAGCAATACCTTTAATCATAAAATTGTTTAAAAAACCACCACAAACCAACGAGTCGATCGAGCAAGGAAATAATTTTTTAGAAGCTCAACATTATCAAAAAGCCTTAACAACCAGCGATCGATTCATCGCCACTCAATACAATATTCAAGCTGATCGCAGAGGTTTATCCTTGGCTTATGAATTAATAAAGTAAAGCTTTACTAGCAAGAGAACATTATGTTAAAGCAATATCTGATTATGAAAAGGTGCGACCTAATAATCCCATAATATATCTGCAAAATAAAATATCGGATTAGCCTTGTCAACTCGCGCGTTCCTTAGCGGAGGCAACCTCCGCAGGGTCGCTCGTCAAATTCAGGAAAATCAGCACAACTAAGCAAAGTTTTTGAGGCGATGTTCAAGTAACAAAATCATTAATGGCGTAAATATTTAACAATTTTTAAACAATTTTCTGTTGCAGAGACACGCTGATAAGTAAGAGAGTCAGCTATTTTATACATAATCGCAATACCCCGTCCACTTCCTTCCCATTTATGGTTTTTTTCTGATGTTGTTTTGATAAAACCCTTGAGATCGAAAGGTTTACCATAATCCCAGATGCTTATAGTCATTTTTGCACAGTCGATCGCAATTGCAATTCTAATGGGAGTTTCTGCTGGTAAATTTTGATGAGCATGACGGACTACATTTGTAAAACCTTCTATTAAGGCTAACTGACATTGTAACCAGTCTTGTTGCTGAATTGTATTGTGATATATTTTGTTAAATTGAAGTAATACTAGATCGACGGCTTTAAGATCGCTCTTGACTTCAATTTTAGTTTGAATAGGAAGTTTCAATTGCTGGCAACCTTGTAGCTAGTAATATATAAGTATTGCAATAGAAAATTATGAGGGAAAGTATTTTTTTATGAGCAACTTAGTAATTTTACGGGATTAACTAATATATTCAAAATTGCTTTACTCATGGGGTTTTCCCTAAGTTGTAATCTACATAACTTAAAAATTAGTAATCAATGCTCTTAGTTTAGCAGGGCGAGTGGATCATCAGTTAATGTGACCGACTTGTACGCCTCGTAAATTGTTGATAATTGTTTGGCTCAAGGTTTCAGTATATCAAAACTTAGTAGTTATCAAGTTTTCGATCTCTGCTACATCTTAATAAGTTTAGAAAACTTAGAAAATCACAACATTTCTGACTTTATAGGCTATGTTTGAGATGAATTGGCTATTATGAGATGATATCTCACACCATAAATTATCTATCGCTTATAAACCAATGTTATATATTCAATTCTTTCTATTTTTACGAAGTCAGAGGAAGCTCCGTCGTGACGGGAGTGCGCGACGCAAAGCTAGTCCTTTAGGGCGTTCGCACTTATGAGGAAACCTAATTTCTTGTCGCACCGCTCAAGGGCGCAGAGTCTCTTTGACTTACGAGAAATTTTTCGCGCAGACATAGTATTTGAAGATTCTAATTCAGATTAAGTATCCGATGCACAATAAACCCGTGTACTTGAGAGAAACAAGTTTTGGGTGTTGGGGTACAAGGATGTGAGGATTTAGCGGTTAAAACTTGCGGTGCAAAAGAAGCGGGCAGACCCCGCAGACCCGTCGCATTGGGTGTTTATACCCGTCACATTGGGTGTTTATACCCATCGCATTTGGGGACAAGGAAATGCTGCCCAAGACAGGCGAGGTTTCCTCGCGACATGAGAAGCTCCTAAAGGATTCCCTTCGATCAAGGATACAGCCGATCCATATAGCTTTGCGTCGCGCACCAAGAGAGCGGATGTTCCATCCGAATCGAGATCGCTCACCCTTGAAGAAAAAAAAGACAACTATCAAAAATATACAAATAAATTTGCTTACCTACTTATATAAAGTCAAATAATTTTATTTAACATACTGTGATTTAGCAACATTAATGTTTTTAATTACTACTATTAGTCTTTGGCTTACTTTTAATTTAACAATTCAAATACTGAAATATAAACCAATTTTCTTTTTTTTTACAAAATAAAAATAATATTTTATAATGGCTCTAATTTTAATTATTGATGATGATTCTGCAACTCAATTACTACTCAAGCGTACTTTAGAAAAGCAAGGTTATGAAATTGCCATCGCTAGTGATGGTCAAGAAGGGTTGGCTAAAGCTATAGATATTAAGCCAGCATTAATTATATGTGATTGGATTATGCCTCATTTGAGTGGTTTAGAAGTTTGTCGAAAATTAAAAGCAATTGCTGAATTGTCCACTACTTTTTTTATTTTATTAACTTCTTTAGATTCTCTAGAAGCTCGCGTTCAAGGGTTAGATGCCGGCTCTGATGATTTCTTGTGTAAACCTATTGAAATGTATGAATTAACAGCTAGAGTAAGAGCAGGGTTGAGATTGCATGAGTTAAGTCGCGATCTACAACAACAAAAACAATTATTAGAAGATGAATTAACAGAAGCAGCAGAGTATGTAAGTTCAATTTTACCTGAACCTTTAATTCATCCCAAACTTAATATAGATATGCGGTTTATCCCTTCTCGTCAATTGGGAGGAGATAGTTTTGATTATTTTTGGCTAGATAATAAGCATTTAGTTTTTTATTTGTTAGATGTTGCTGGACATGGTTTAAGAGCTTCTTTACCTTCTCTTTCGGTAATTAATTTATTGAGATCGCAAACTTTAATGAATGCTAATTATTATCAACCAAGTAGTGTAATATCTAGTTTAAATAGTATTTTTCAAATGAGCGATCGCAATGACAAATACTTTACTATTTGGTATGGTGTTTATAATTGTCAACAAAAAACTTTAACCTATTCTAGTGCTGGACATCCCCCAGGAATCTTACTGTCTGATACACAAAATAAACAAATTATAGAACAAAAATTAAAAACCGTGGGTGTTCCTGTAGGGATGTTTCCCAAAGTAAAATATGTAGATGCTTATTGCACTATTCCTGCTAATTCTAGCCTCTATATTTTTAGCGATGGTATTTATGAAGTGGAACAGGTTAACGGTTATTTTTGGGGTTTGGAAAAGTTTATTTCTGTCTTGAAAAAGTATCAACAAACCCCACAGCGTAATTTAGATAGATTATTACAGTTTGTTCGTAACTGGCATCCTAATTTTCAATTTGAAGACGATCTATCTATTTTACAAATTGATTTTTTATAAATCACCTTTGAGATAAATTAGTTTTTAATTTCTATAAAAACTTTTGTTCAAATTCTTCTTTGTCAGTAAAAATTTCAAATACACGATCCATACTAGTTAGTTCAAATAACATTCTAGTTTGTTCATTCATCGAGCAAAGAAACATTTTTAACCCTGCACCGCGAATCGTTTTTAAAGCCAAAACTAACGCTCCTAAACCAGAACTATCCATAAAGGTAACATCAGTAAAATCAACTAGTATGATTTCTGCTCCGTTGCTAACACTTCGATCTATTTGAGAACGAAAATCGGTGGCTTTTGTACCATCTAAAATCCCTTGAGGGGCAATTACTTTAATAGTCGGATTCATATAACACAACGTTTTATAATAAATAAATCATTTCGCCAGTATAGCAAAGGAACAGTATCCTCGAAAACTACCTATTAGGCGATTAAATCACATAAATGATCAATAAAAAAGAAGAAAGGAATTAACATTTTTTATGGAAACCTATGATGCGATCGTGATTGGTGCAGGGCATAATGGTTTAGTCTGTGCAGCATATTTACTGAAAGCGGGATACAGTGTCTTGCTACTAGAAAAAAGATCGGTCCCAGGAGGTGCAGCCACTACAGAAGAAGCAATTCCCGATCTAGCACCAGGTTTCAAGTTTAACCTTTGTGCTATCGATCATGAGTTTATTTTTCATGCTCCTGTGATTGAAGAATTAGAGCTATACAAGTATGGCTTAGAGTACTTACACTGCGATCCCCACACCTTTTGTCCTCACCTTGATGGTCAATATTTCCTCGCTCATAAATCTCTGGAAAAGACGCATTTGGCGATCGCCAAATATAGCCAAAGAGATGCCGATAATTACCTAGAGTTTATCAAATATTGGTCGCAACTCTTGAGTGCGATCGCTCCTTGGTTTAATTCCCCTCCCCAATCTATTATTAATCTGGCAAAAAATTACGGTAAACAAAACATTCTCGATATCTTGTCGGTAGCGGGTTCCAAGAATAAAGCTTTAGATTTTATCCGTAACATGATCACTTCTCCTGAAGACTTACTTAATGAGTGGTTTGATACCGAGATTGTGAAAGCTCCCCTAGCAAGATTAGCAGCCGAAATTGGCGCACCTCCCTCACAGAAAGGCATTACCGCAGGTTTAATGATGTTGGCAATGCGTCATCAGCCAGGAATGGCAAGACCAAAAGGCGGTACAGGAGCGTTAACGAACACCCTAGTGAGGTTAGTAAACTCCTTGGGTGGTAAAATTCTGACGGAGCAAATGGTTAAAGAAGTACTAATAGATGATAATCAAAGAGCTATGGGCGTTAAAGTAGCAGGAGGGCAAGAATATCGAGCTAATAAAGCAATAATTTCTAATATTGATGTCCAGAGACTATTTTTGCAGTTAGTAGAGGAAAAAGCGATCGCCCCTAAACTGAGAAATCGCGTCGCCAGAAGAATTGTTAACAACAACGAAACCATTCTCAAAATTGATTGCGCCCTCTCCGAAGTACCCCGCTTTACAGCTTATGATAGAGACGATCTCGATCATCTTATTGGTACGGTGTTAATTGCTGACTCTACCGCCCATGTAGAACAGGCTCACAGCTTAGCCAATATGGGGCAGATACCCGATAGTAACCCCTCAATGTATCTTGATATTCCTTCCGTTTTAGACCCCACTCTCGCCCCTGAAGGTAAGCATACCTTGTGGATTGAATTTTTTGCTCCTTACCAGATAGCAGGAAAAGAAGGAACAGGCTTAAATGGTACAGGTTGGACAGACGATCTCAAAAACAAAGTTGCTGATAATGTACTGGCAAAATTAGCCGAATACGCTCCCAATATTAAAGACTCCATAATTGCTCGTCGCGTAGAAAGTCCTGCCGAATTAGGGGAAAGACTCGGTTCTTATAAAGGAAATTATTATCATTTGGATATGACCCTAGATCAGATGATATTTTTACGCCCTTTGCCCGAAATTGCCAACTATACCACTCCAATTAAGAATCTTTATTTAACAGGTGCAGGAACTCATCCTGGTGGTTCAATATCAGGTATGCCAGGACGTAATTGCGCTCAAGTTTTTTTATCTCAACAAAATTCTTTAATCTATCAAGCACAACAGTCTCTTAATTCCGTCATGAAATCCTTGTTTCAGTAAACAGTAAAGCATCGCGTCAATCCATCAGAAATGAATAAGCCAAGCCTAACAATTCTATTTCGACTGATGGTAAGGAACGGGCTTCAATCAGAGTAATAAACTTTCCTCCGAGATCCGCTAGTTGTTCGTAAGGAGGATCGACCGTGGTAAAACTGGCTAAATATACATTGAATGTCAGAGCCTCGTTTTTAGCGATCGCCAGAAACTGTTTTTCAATCTCAAGGATATTACTAGATAGTCCTAATTTTCCTTGACTGATGGTAATTAAGTTTTCGCTCTTGTCAACAACTCGCTCTTCAGAGATACTGCTGTCAACAATTTTTGACTTAGGAGGTAAGCCATCAAAATGACAAACAGAACCATTTAAGGCAAAAAACATAATACGCGCACTTGCGGATTGCTTGTGATACATAATTAAGCGATTGTTTTCCACAATTTTTACCTCTGTTAGGTTTACCAGCGATCTCGTCTCTGTGATTTATCTAGTTTTTAGTCAGAGAGACTCCGTCGTCCCCATTCAAGGATCGATAAAACGACGGAGCTTCCTCTGACTTCGTAAAAATCAAAAATATTATCTCCGAAAATTGTTAGCAAAAAACAATGTCAAGATTTCTCCTACTAATCTCACTGTTTTAGCAGTTCCAGACTATTGAATCAGGGGAATTAATAGTTAACCTTACAGCAAAAGCAAGAAGAGAAAATGTAATTTAGGAAAGATTTAATTTATCTTCTTAAAGCTATAAGCTCGCTTGCTTTTAAGTTGAATGCAGTCGTATCAGCAATCACGCTACTGAGTTCAAGACGATTACGCAAAGGCGGTGTCTACGATCTAACAAGGTATTAACCCTGGAGCTTATAGCTTATAGCTTATAGCTTATAGCTTATAGCTTATAGCTGGGGTTTTGCCCCTTTATTGAGTGCTATAGATGCCACATTTTCTAGAGAAAATGTCAGTATTTCTAACTCGGTGACTCGATCGTGAATGTCCGACTACCTAAATTATCTGTTAATCTAAAGAACGCTGTGTTTAAAATTTTTCTTTGAGCATCGGGAATATGAGAACTCATTATTGCGGGGAATTGCGATCCGCAGACATCGATAAGACAGTTACTCTTTATGGTTGGGTAGATCGCCGTCGCGATCATGGTGGAGTAGTCTTTATTGACTTACGCGATCGCACTGGTACAGTACAAATAGTTAGCGATCCGCAGCGCACTCCCGATTCTTATGAGATGGCTGATAAGCTTCGTAGTGAATATGTTGTCAAGGTAGTCGGAAAGGTTTTCCAACGCCCAGAGGAGTCTTTGAACCCCAATTTACCTACGGGAGAAGTAGAAATCTATGCTAATTCTCTTGAGTTATTAAGCGGAGTTAGTAAACAATTACCTTTCCAAGTTTGTACTGCTGAATATGAAACTGTCAGAGAAGATTTACGCCTCAAATACCGCTATCTGGATTTAAGAACAGATCGCATGGCGCAAAATCTACAGCTACGCCATCAGGTAGTCAAAGCAATGCGTCGTTTTCTCGAAGACGAACAGAACTTTATGGAAATAGAAACACCGATTCTAACTCGTTCTACTCCCGAAGGGGCGCGAGACTACATCTTACCTTCTAGGGTAAATCCTGGGAGTTGGTATGCATTACCTCAATCACCGCAGCTATTCAAACAATTGTTAATGGTATCAGGGTGCGATCGCTATTACCAAATTGCGCGTTGTTTCCGTGATGAAGATTTACGCGCCGATAGACAACCAGAATTTACCCAATTGGATATGGAAATGAGTTTCATGTCAGTAGAAGAAATTCTCGAACTTAATGAGGCTTTAATCTGTCATATCTTTAAAACAGTCAAAGGTATAGAATTACCCCGCCCCTTCCCCCGTATTACCTATGCTGAAGCAATGGATAAATATGGCAGCGATCGTCCTGATACCCGTTTTGGGTTAGAATTAGTGGATGTTTCCTCCATCGTTCAAGATAGCGGTTTTAAAGTCTTTTCTGGTGCGGTAAAAAGTGGCGGTGTAGTTAAAGTCTTACCCATCCCTAACGGTAACGATGCCATTTCTAACGTGCGAATCAAGCCCAAAGGAGATATCTTTAACGAAGCAGTTGCAGCAGGGGCGAAAGGTATTGCCTATATCAGAGTTAGAGAAAATAACGAAATCGATACTATTGGAGCAATTAAAGATAACCTCTCTGAAGAGCAAAAACAAGAGCTATTAGCCAAAACTGGGGCAAAACCAGGATATTTATTGCTCTTTGGTGCAGGAGACACCGCTACAGTCAACAAGACTCTAGATCGGGTACGTCTCTTTATGGGGAAAGAATTAGGCTTAATCGAGGAAGATAAAATTAATCTTCTCTGGGTAACAGAATTTCCCATGTTTGAATACAACAAGGACGAAAAACGTTTAGAAGCCCTCCATCATCCCTTCACTGCGCCTTTTCCAGAAGACATCGATGATTTATCAACAGCTAGGGCGCAAGCTTATGACATTGTTTATAACGGGGTAGAAATTGGTGGCGGAAGTTTGCGTATTTATCAAAAAGATATTCAAGAAAAAGTCTTTACCACTATCGGTTTATCCACCGAAGAAGCTAACGAAAAATTTGGTTTCCTCTTAGAAGCTTTTGAATATGGTACGCCTCCCCACGGTGGTATTGCTTACGGTTTGGATCGTTTAGTGATGTTACTCGCAAAAGAAGAATCAATTCGTGATGTAATTGCTTTTCCCAAAACCCAACAAGCAAGCTGTCTCCTTACCGATGCACCTTCGTCTGTCAGCGATAAACAATTGCGGGAGCTAGAAGTCAAATCCACTTACAAACCAAAAGATTGACAAGAGTAGGGTGGGGTGTGCCTCGCCCTACAATACACATAGCAAAAAATCTTGATTCTTAATTTTGTCCGAATTTGTTTGGCTATTTTTAGGAGCATTCAAACCATAAATATCCATCATAATGCCATCAAACACTGATTTATTACTATAATTAATAGCTGGAAATATTGGCATTTATGACTTCAAAATATTTTGAATAGTTTTTATTTAAGTTATGCTGATAAACTACTAGCCAAAGTATTATGAAGATAATTCCATCTGAAACGAAAAGATAAGTGCAATGGGAATTCCTAAATTAGTTATTGGCAATAAAAATTACTCATCATGGTCACTTCGAGCTTGGCTAATTTTGGCTAAACTGGACATTAAGTTTGAAGAGATACAAATACCGCTCTTTTCTGAAGGATATCAAGAAAAATTGTTTCGTTATTCTCCCACAGGAAAAGTACCAGTCTACATAGAAGATGAATTAACAATATGGGACAGTCTAGCTATTGCAGAATATCTAGCAGAACGATATCCCACACTATTGCCAAGTGATTTTAAACAGCGAGCTTTAGCACGTTCTGTATCTGCCGAAATGCACTCTAGTTTCTTTTCCTTACGGTCAAAAATGCCGATGAATTGTCGAGCCAAAGATCGCCATGTAGAATCAACAGAAGAATTAACCAATGATATTCAGCGAATTCAAGCTATCTGGACTACCTGTAGAAATCAAAATAGAAAAGCTGGTTCGTGGTTATTTGGTGATTTTACGATTGTTGATGCAATGTTTGCACCAGTAGTTTTTCGCTTTAATACCTATGGTGTTGAATGCGATTCTATAGCTACTGAATATATGAAAACAGTATTGAATGATTCTGATATAAAGCGTTGGTACGAGGCTAGCAAGAATGAGCCAGAAATCATTGAGCAAGTAGAAGTGGGATTAAATTAATAATTTAATTGTGGTCAAATTTTGTCAATAAAAATCCCCAATGCTACTCATTATTATAAGACTGAAAAAACGCGAGATCGCCGATATTCCTCTAATCAGCTATAAGATGTTTTTCTATTAAATTAGATACTTTTTGGGGTTGCACTCTACTATAGCGAGCTTTATCGGGCATAATTACCATGTTGGGGGCTTTTTTACACTGTTTGAGACAACCTACAGTTTTGACTTCTACTTGACCCGCAAGTCCTCTATTCTTTAACTCTTTTTTCAACAACTCACAAGCTGTTTTTCCGCCTTTCTTCCAACAGGTAGACTTTTGGCAAAATAGTACTTTTGCTTTTGGTTTTGCTGTCACTGTAGAATTACAAGTTTGGGAAATAACTTTTTCTGAAGCAGGTTTACTCAACAATTCGATTCCGTAAGCTTTGTACTTTATTTTTCCCTTGTTAATTTCATGCCTACGCATCCCTGTTACTTTTAGCAAACATCCAGGCTTTAATTTGCTACTGATACTTTTTCTAAGTTCTTTAGCAACTTTAACCCAATATTCTCCCTGTTCTGTAACCAATTGTAAATACTTTATACAGTCATTTGACTTAGTTGATAAATCTTCTAATTTACCTGTGATTGTGAACTGGGAAACGAAAGGTTGTGTCATTACCATATGTTTATAACTCCTTAATTAAAATAATGGGCATTACTTAAATAAAATTATTATTCATAACATTTAGCTATCCAACATTGATTTAACCAATCAATTAATTCTTGGCGATTTGCGGTAAATTGTTTGACTACGCTCCAGGTTTGGACTACTGCTTGAGAATTACCCAAGTATACCTGTAAAGGTCGATCTGTTTGACACGAACATTCTACTTCTAGTGCTTGAAGACGATAGTATACTTGCCAACGATCTGACCAATTTATCTGAATGGTCTGTGGCTTACTGCTATTACTCATAGTTTACCTAATATTTAGCAATTTTTATATCAATAGATATGATTACTGTCTATATTGTTTAATCTTCCAGCTAATTGATTTTTATTATCAATTAGCTGATAATAATTATACTGTAGCAGTACTTTTATTAATTGCCAATAGTTTGCAACAAATTTAGAGCTTTGGATAACCGATCGTTAGCGAAGAGTTTAGGTAAGAAACTTCCAAAAACTTGTCCTCACTTTTTCGTGCCGACTCTGTTTAATGTTCAATGAAAGGTAATTGGTTAATTATCACTAAGTCTGTGGGAAGCTGATTCTCTTCATAGCGACTTTCAGGGTTATGTTGTTATGTTTTTGATAATTGAATGAATACTGGAAGACACACCATAAAAATAAGGAGCTAGAAATAATAATTACTCTGCTCCTCATTGCTTTTAATTTATTTTTTTGTCAATCGATTTCGTTAATTGTTGATAAATCCGACAGTCAAACTATCATGGGCTAGGAAGTGATCCAAATGGTAAGCTCTTTCTTCGGTTTTAAGTAAAATTTGTTCGTACAGATATCGACTAGCGCGATCGCCGAGACTTTCTGCTTGAGTAGCTTGACGACGTAACAACGGAATAATAGCTTGTTCTGCTGTAAGATTGTGTTGCACCATAGTCCGACAGTCATAAATTCCGTCTGATTCTGGCTCGAAACAACACAATTCTGCAAGCTTAGTAAAACTCGCAACAGGAACACCACCTAATCCATTAAGACGCTCTCCCAAATCATGGACATGATCTTTTACCGCATCATAACTTTCAGCAAAAAATTCGTGTAAAGAGGAAAACTCTGCTCCTTCCACTACAAAGTGATGTTTTTGATACTGTAAATAAAGAGCCTGAAAACTAGCCAAAACAGCGTTTAAACCTTCGCAAACTGGTTCAGTGACACTTCGGTCTAAGAGGATAGGATTTTCGCCTACTTGACCAAAATTTTGTAGCAAGCCTGTTGTTGCAGACATAATGAGTGTTCTCCTTTCATTTAGGTAGGCTTATTGACAATTTAAAGCTAGCACATAACTCAGCGATATTTCTCTTTATTAACTCAACAAAGTTTTTGGAACATTCTGTGTTTTGCATCAAGCTCAAAATTCCCCATAAGATTCAGGAAAAAAATAAAATAGTGACAGTTAACTGATAATTTATATCTTAGTAGCTATCTCAGAAATATTCCCTAGCTTTCTGAGCTAGCTGGTTAATGATTGTGAAACAATAACTGTTTATGCCATCCCCTTTTGATAGAGATAAAGACAACCGCGATGAAGAGATAGTCAGTCTTTTTGACGAAAATCAGCGATCGCTCGTGTGCTATGTGGAACATTCTTTAGAAACAGATGGCATAACTTATCTCCTACTAATGCCCGTAGATATCCCTGTGACAATAATTAGCTGGGAGAGCGACGATCCAGACGCAGAAGAAGTAGAAGCGGTAATGCTAGAAGATGATGGGGAAATTACCGATATTTTTGCTAATGCCAAAGCAGTTTTAGCAGAACACAATCTTTATCTGAAGCATTCCGCATTCACTTTAACCGCCACGGGAGAATTACCGCCAATTGAAGAGGATCAAATATTAACCTTAAATTTAGACGAAGAAGATAGCGACTTAGACTCTGAAGAATTACAGCTACTCGCTAGTTTTTATCACTCCGAGCGCAAATATTCTATTTATACACCCTTAACCCCTTTATTATTTTTTGCCCGCTACAATACCAAAGGAAAATTGGAATTAGTCTCTCCAGAAGAAGAAGGATTTCAACCAATTTTGGAAGAGTTATTATTTGAAGAATTAGACGACAGGTAATTTTAAGGGTATTAAGGATGAGAACAAACTTATTTTTACAAGAGAAGTGTCTTAGCTGTTGGTTACTGATTGCTGATTACTAAATTACTGATTACTGATTACTGATAACTAATATGACTCTGACGAAAAAGAAATCACCACTTCCTTTATTATTAGGTATTCTTGCTTTGGCTATAGGTGGAGGAATTGGGGGAAGTTGGTTCTGGTGGCAAAAAGCGATCGCTCCTGTAGCAGCCGAAACAGAATTAGAAACAGCCCCCTTTACCGTAGAATCTGGCATGGGAGGGCAACAAATTGGCAATAAACTGGCTGAGGAAGGATTAATTAAATCGGCTACAGCTTGGAAAGTTTGGACAAAATTGCAGCAACAACAAGATAACGGTGGAGGTTTTAAAGCAGGAACTTATTTAGTTTCCCTTGACGAGTCTTTACCAGATATTGCCACCAAAATCTGGAATGGGGAAATTATGCAAACCAATTTTACGATTCCTGAAGGTTGGTCAATGGAGCAAATGGCGAACTATTTCGAGTCTTTAGACTATTTTACTGCCGAAGAATTTTTAGCAGCAACTCGCGAAATTCCCTACGAAAAATACTCTTGGTTACCTAAAGATATTCCCCATTTAGAAGGTTTTTTATATCCCGATACTTATAAGATTAGCAGCGATCGCACTAACGATCCTCAAGCAGTAATTGATGCGATGCTCAAAAGCTTTGAAAACATTGCTTTGCCTGTATACAAAGAAGCCAATACCGATTATTCTCTTCAAGAATGGGTCACATTAGCTAGCATCGTAGAAAAAGAATCCGTAATACAAGACGAACGCCCTCTGATTGCTGGTGTCTTTACCGCTAGATTAGAACAGGGAATGCGTTTAGAATCCGATCCTACAGTAGAATATGGTTTAGGTATTCGTCAAACCGCCGATCGACCCCTCACTTATGCTCAAGTAGGTACACCTTCCCCCTACAATACCTATCGTAACTTTGGTTTACCCCCTACTGCGATCGCTGCTCCTGGCATTGCTAGCCTTAAAGCTACTCTCAATCCTGAAAGTACAGAATATCTCTTTTTTGTGGCTCGTTACGACGGTACTCATGTGTTTAGTCGAACCCTACAAGAACACGAAGCAGCTACTAGAAGAATTCGTAATGAAAGAAATGCCAGACAAAATTAATTGATTAATAGCTGGTTGCTCGTCGTTTTTTGTTCGTGGCTCGCCCTAAAGGATACCGCTCCGCATATGGCTCGTGGCTCGTGGCTGGTTGCTGGTTGTTGGTTGTTGATTCTTTGCTACTTCTGACTTCTGACTTCTGACTTCTGACTTCTGACTTCATCCCTCATCCTTCCTTTGGTGGTGGTACAAGACGGCTTTTACACAGTAATTTATCGATTTCTTGGAGTACTTGAAATTCTACTTCTGGTAGAGGATAGGTTTTGGTAGAAAAAGAGCCTGTAGATGGTTCTAAAAAAGAAAAAGCTTGGCGAAATTGCTGACTACCTGCGATGATAGGTGCAGAAAAATGACAGGGAATAATTCTTTGAAAATCCCAATCTGCGATCGCATCTGCCCATTGTAAAACATCTTGAGGGGAACGATTTAAAATCAGAGTTTGTAAAATGGGTGGCACAAATAAACGACCATTGCCACTTAGAGAATAAAAGCATTGTTGCCAATCTTCACGCCACTTAAAAGGAAATAGACCAAAATAGTTTTTACTCGATTTATCGGGAGCTTTAAAAGCATCTAAAAAGACTTTTCCCCACTGAGGAATAGATAAGACAGTCGGCTGAAAATACATGGCAAATAAAGCAATTCTTTGCCATCCTTTACAGCGATTTTCTAATGTATCATTAATAGTTTCTAAGCCATTATCTTTGGCATGAAATAGTAAAGGAGAAGAATCGATTTGCAATATTAGAGGTGGTTCAGCAAAAACAGAAATGATAGAATCTGTAACTAATAATGTACTGGATTTTTTATCAAAAAAAGCTACTTCTGAAAAATAGCCAGACTTTAAATCAACAGTCTTCAAAATAGCGTAATCAAACTGATTGGCAAAAGGGGTTTTACTACTATCTTCAGGTAAAATGAAAGTTCTTTTACGGGGAAAACCCAACCAATTTAAAGGAAGATCGAAAGGAAAACTCCATTGATCTGGTGCTACAAATATCTGAGCTTGAGGAAATTTTCTCGCAAAAGGAGCAACAAATACTTTATGCTCTAGACCAGAAATTGTCGGTAGAATAATATATTTGACATCTCCATACTTAACTACCAATTCCTTGAGTAATTGCAAACATTCCCCTGTGGGAGCGACAGGAGCATAAACTAATAATCCTCCTTCATCTAACCTAACCACCGTCATCCGAATTGGCACTATGACATAAAAGATGCCTTGTACTTGCTCAAAAGTCCAAACGCGATCGGGAATAATTTCACGACGAATAGTTCTTCGTTTGCCATAGGGATATATTGGCACAAGAGGCCAAAAAGACCAAGAAAAATCACGCGAATCGGGCTGCTTTTCTATTTTCCCTAAGCTCACTCGCTAACTCCTAAGCAAAACATTCAACAACTATTTCATTCATAGGAGTTTAACATTTTCGAGGTGAGTAACAATAATCGATCCAGGACTTACACAAACAAACTTTAAAAACACCTAAGTGTGATGTGTGATTCGGATTGGGTATCACCTATTACCTTCTTGCAACAAATAGCTTTTTCAGTAAACCCTACGAACCCGATCAAAAATCAGTTAACAGCCTGGCTTTTCTCAGGACAAAAAGCAGTATGGTTTCTTCCTGGGTAATGAAACTGGCTGTGGCTTCCATGCCTGGTTTAATATTACATTGGTTGCCTTTAGCATTTAAAGAAAAACTTTTTGGTTGAATATTGACTTCATAACTCGCCTGGGGTTGTTGGGAAAAAATTGTGTCTGGAGAAATATAAGTTACACTGCCTTGAAGAATTCCGTAGTCGGGATAGGGACAAGCAGTTACCTTGAGTCTTACTGGTTGTCCGATGCTAATTTTTTCAATATTTGCCGATTCCACAAAAGATTTGACGATTAACGGAGCATCCCTCATGGTAATTAGTGCAATAGCTTGACTTGCAGAAACTACCTGTCCAGAGTTACGCAGATTGAGATGCTGAATTGTACCCGATACGGGAGTGCGAATCATGGTTTTCTCTAATTCAGTTAAGATTTGCTGTATTTCTCCTTGACTGTGAGCTAATTGGTTTTGAAGCTCGGCTTGTTTTTGGCTTAATAATTCTTTTTCCCGACGCAGTGCAGCAATGATCGCTTTACCTTGGGCTAATTCCCGTTTAATTTGTTCCTTAGCGATGGTGATTTCAGCATTACTGGGATTGAGTGCAGCTTGAGCTATTTCTCGTCTGGCGAGTGCTGCTTGGAGTGCTGATTCTTTTTCTTTGATTTTCAGTGCGGAAATTGCTCCTGTATGGGCTAATTTCTCTAATCTGGTTAATTCATCCCTGGCTAAAGTCACCGC
>NZ_LR213881.1 GCF_900659865.1 Hyella patelloides LEGE 07179 | reverse complement strand
GTTATCTAGAGCCAATCCCTGACAATTCCATAATTGATAGCTCTGATAATGTCTTAGTGCTTCTTGACAGGTGGCTAAGGCATCTTCATACTGATTCAACCGATTTAATGCTTTAGCTTTTTGCAACCAAACCTGCTCAAAGTTTTGGACTTGTCTTCTAGTTTTAGGCAGTTTTCTTAATCCTTCATTATAATACTCAATTGCTTCTTGATATTGTTGTTTTTCTAGCCTTAAATCTCCGTTATAAAATTCTAAAATTGCTGCTCTTTGCGCCCATTGAGCTAAAAAGAAAGCTGATATTCCCAAGAAAATAGCTAATACAATGAGATACTTGTACCAAGAAGTTGCTTGTGTTTTTCTTTTAAGACTTCTAACCGCTTTTAAAACCTGGTTTGCAGAACTGTAACGCTTTTTGCGTTCTAAACGAACCATTTTATTGATGATTTTCGTCAAACCAGGAGTGACTTGAGCATTTTGCTCCCACAATATTTCCCCTGTTTGACTACTGATATTAAGCTTCTGCGGAGGAATTCCCGTTAAACAGTGGATTGCGGTCATTCCCAAGGCATAAATATCGCTGGAAAAAGTAATTCTTCCTGCTATTTGTTCGGGAGGAACATAACCCAAGTTAGTATTAAAACAATTATTGGCAAAATAATTAAGATCGCCAAAATCTTGCAAAATTACGTTGCCATTACTTCTTCTTTTGAGCAGGCTTAAAGGCTGAATATTTCCGTGAATAATTTTATGTTTGTGGCAAGATGCTAAGGCTGTTGAAACATCAATTAATAGGTCGATTACCTCTTCTTCTGGCAATATAGATTTACGACTAATTAACTGCGAAATACTATGTCCTTCTGTATATTCTTGAAGTAAGCAAATTGATTCTTCTTCAATAAAACAGTTTAATATTTTTAGCGTTTGTTGTTTTTCATTAATTTTATTTAGTCTGGTAATTTCTGCTTCTAAATCTTGTTTTATTTTTTCTAAGGTAATTGGTTTATCGACTTTTGGGCTAAGTGTTTTGATATAAAATAAGGGAGAACCTGGTTGTTTGGTATGCTTAACTAGATAATTATCAACCCGCTTTTCTCCACCCAAATAATTAAGAATTAAGTAACAATTATTAATTGTTCTTCCTACTTTTAACAGTGGAGTCAGATCTTCTAAAACTTCTACTGCGGATTGATAACGCTCCGCAGTTTTTGGCGCAATCATGCGCTGGATAATTTTGGCTAATTCTCGGCTAATAGTAGTTTTGTCATACCAAGAAACCATCTCATTAGTTTCAATTTCTTCCCAATCTATTGGCGACCGCCCAGTTAAGCCATAAATTGCGGTTTTTCCCAAAGCATAAATGTCGCTACTGTAGAGAGGTTTACCGCTGGTTTGCTCTGGAGGCATATAGCCAGGCGTTCCAATTACCTGGGTTTGTATAGTTTGTTGGGGAGACTCAAAAATTGCAGTACCAATCTCTTTTACAGCACCAAAATCAATCAAAATAATTTTACCGTCGTGTCTGCGTCGAATCAGATTAGTCGGCTTAATATCGCGATGAATTACTCCTTTGCGATGAACAAAACTTAGAACATTGAGAATATCACACAAAAACCGCACTATTTGAGCTTCATTAAGTAATCCTTTTTGTACCTCGCGATCGAATTCTTCTCCTTCAATAAATTCTAAAATGAGGTAGAATTGGCTTTTTTCGTCAAAATGATCGATTAATTCAGGTATTTGATTGTGTTTCCCCAGCCATTGCAATACCATACCTTCGGTATCTAACCTTTCTCTGGCGTTTTCCCAAATTGCAGGACTATTAAACCGAGGTTGTAATTGCTTGATAACACATTTTCTTTGTGTCGAGTCTTTAATTATTGCCAAATAAGTGGTAGCAAAGCCTCCACTACCCAACTCTTGAATAATTTGGTATTTTTTGCCAATGACATCTCCCACACTAAGTACCTTGTAGCCATACTTAGTTTTAGAAGTGGGATATGAATTCCCTGTTGCAGAAATTGGGATGGTGTAATCTGGGTCTGACATATTTCTCTTGATGCCATTCTATTGATGCCATTTTGGTAAATTCTAGCGGAGATTCCACAAAATATATACTAATAAAAGCTAGTATTTTCAATTTTGAGCGATCAAATCAAAAGAGTTTTTCACTCAATATCTGTTAGAGAAGGCTGTTGATAAATTTTGTAAATCTTAACCTATCGGTGTTACTTTAATAACTGATTACAAAAAACGATCGATCCTCCAGCATAATGACTTTTTTCCGCCAATACATTATTCCTTTCCTTATTTTAGCAATGTTTTTGTTAGCTCTTACAGCAGTTAGCTCTAGAGCATTTCTCCCTTCTGATATGGCAGCACCCGCACCCGTTACTGGAAATGAAGAAATCAGCTTTCTTGGCATTCAAGTTTTTAGTAATCATCGCGTGAGCATTGGTCAAATAAACTGTGGTTGAGCATATCATAGGCTTAAAGATTCGGCAGCCTGGAGTGGACAAATCGAGATGTGAACATAGTTTTAAGTAAGCCATAAGCTAAGCTACTGGTTATGGAATTGTTTTCCGAATCTCGTAGCGATCGCCAATTATCCAGCAATATTTAACTCAGAATAACTTTTTTCAGGTCAAAAAAGCATCTTAACAAGAGACAATATGTATTTAGCTCTCAAAGCTTACTGTTGTCTTTGGGTCACAGTGAAGGACAGGATGTTGAAGTAAGCTCACCTGGGTGAATGTATTCCCAAGGGGCTGTATGGGCAGCGTGAGGGATGCGCTTTGTACCCTGTGCTTGTATAGGGGCTACGAAGCGTTGTTCTTCATCGGAAAAGGTCGTCACCAGTGCCTAAGGAAACCCTTTTATGCAAGTTAAATTTCATAGTAGTTTGAGAAATAAACCAAGATAAGATAAATTCAATTGTTATGCACAGCGATGAATCAAATTTATTAGAAACAGAAAATCAAACCAGTAGTCCTCTAGATTTTATCGATCCGATAAGAAACAAGTCGGAAATTCCGGAGGTCAATCCCGAACAAATGCTGAGTCTTTTGTCTCATCCTGAAGCCTCTCAGCGTATGTTAGCAGCTAGGGCTTTTTGTGAATTGCAAGACCAACGAGCTATTCCTCGTTTAATTGAATTACTGGAGGATAATTGTCCTTTAGTGAGGGTAAGCTGCACCTACGCTTTAGGTAGAAATCATAGCTCTAAGTCCGTAGAACCTTTAATTAAGTTATTAAATGAAGACTGGAATGGTTATGTCCGCAAAGGAGTTGTTTGGGCATTAGGCAATAGTGGCGATCGCAGTGCAGTACAGCCTCTAATTCATGCTCTCAAAACAGATATTTCTGCGGTGCGTCTTTGGGCTGCTAGTGGTTTGGCACAGGTAGCGATTTTAGCCTACGAAGATATTATTGCTGCAATTCCGCCACTTATGATCGGCTTGAGAAGAGACAAAATGGCTGCTGTGAGGAGTAATTGTGCTTGGTCAATTGGTCAATTATGTCGCGAGTTACCCTCGAATGTAGTTTATGCTACGGCGATCGATGCCCTAATTGAAGCTCTTGTTGAAGATGAAGATCTTGGGGTTAAAGAAGATGCCAAGTCTGCCATTCTCAAAGTAGGCGATCCCCGTGGACTCCGCACCATCGAAGAATTGGAAATGGAAGGGTTAATTTAAACAGAATGAAACAACCCTTAATTTTAGGAGTTAGCGGAGCATCGGGTTTAATTTACGCAGTACGAGCAATCAAATTTTTGTTAGAGGCTGATTATACTATTGAGTTGGTCGCTTCTCGTGCTGCTCAAATGGTTTGGCAAGCAGAACAAAATATTAAAATGCCTGCCGAACCAGATTTACAAGAACAATTTTGGCGAGAACAAGCAGGAGTGTCAGCTAGTGGCACTCTTAATTGTCACCGTTGGGGAGATGTGGGGGCGAATATAGCCAGTGGCTCTTTTCGGATTTCAGGTATGGTAATTATTCCCTGTAGCATGAGTACTGTGGCAAAAGTTGCTACAGGTTTAAGTTCAGATTTACTAGAAAGAGCAGCCGATGTTCAAATTAAAGAAGGTCGTCATCTGATTGTAGTGCCACGAGAAACCCCTTTTAGCTTGATTCACTTGCGAAACTTGACTACTCTGGCTGAGGCAGGGGTTAAAATTGTCCCTGCGATTCCTGCTTGGTATCACAATCCTCAAACTGTAGAAGATTTAGTCGATTTTGTCGTGGCTCGCGCTTTGGATCAAATTAATATAGATTGCATTCCTCTATCGCGTTGGGAAGGACATTAGCTTAGGAGTCAGGAGTTAAAGCGGTTACAAGGTAAGAGGAATAGTTAATTAAGTGAGAAAGAGCAACCAAGCACCAACCATTAACTTGAGAAACTATTGGGTTGGTCTACAATATTCGTAAATGCGATGGGACTAATAAACTATGAATCGTTTTAAGCTAATTTCTTTGGCGATCATTTTAACTGTGGTTGGTATCTTATTGGGTCAAAATAGAGAATTACTTTCTCTCAAGTTGTTTTGCTCTGGTATTGCGAATCAAAGTTGTCTTTATCGCACACCCCCTCTACCCTTAGCAGTTTGGATTGGCTTATTTGCGATCGCAGGAATGGTTTCCAGTCTGTTATGGCAATTTTTTAATCGACTGGCAACTCCTACTCAGAAAGCTTCAAAATCTGAAAATAATCGTTTTGCCAAGAAAAAAGTTCGTAACCCTCAAGCAGAATATGTCCGCCCTAAAGTTACGGTCAACTCCAGCAGTGCATCCGCTTCTGACTGGGAAGAGCCTGGAAGTGAAGACTGGGAAACAGGTAAAACACCACAGGTAAGCAAAAATGATGTCAAGGTCAGTTCCCCAAATGAGGGGGTACAACGTGAACCTCAAGATCGTAGTAGTAGTGATTCGGTCTACTCTTATAAATTCCGAGAGGCTAAAGAAAAAAGTGGTGAGGATTTAAGCAGTGGCAAAAGAGAAAATGTTGATGATGTTTACGATGCTACCTATCGTACAGTGGGGAATCCCCAGCCAGGGAAGTCCAATGTTAACGAGGAAGATGAAGAATGGATTTAATCAGAATCTGTAATTTTTAGTAACTGCTACTAGAAACTAAAATTTCTCTGGATTCTTGTTTTACTCTACCTACCATTGCTGCTTGCTGAAGTTGGATAAATGCTTCTAAATCTTCTAGCTCGTACTTGCTTTTGAGCATCATACGTAACTCTTCTTCTGCTTTGAGAGTTAAATATCCTGTTTTAATTGCTTGTTTTACTACTTCACGTATAAGTGTCACTGTCTCAATTTCTCCTTCACTAAGTTTTAACCAACGCTCACGTGCTGTCTCCGCCGTGAAATAAAGGAGACAGCACGTGACTTTCTTTCAAACAATTAAATTTTCCTTCAGTGAGATTACTGAAATATTTTTTGGTAGATGACTTCTCTGGAAAAGGAATTTATTCCTTTATATTTCTTGGCTCGCGCTTTATAGAATCTTAATAAAAAACGAGTCCAGTTTTTGTAACCTAGATGACCTTTTCAGTGTTTATACTGACATTGTGAGACTTTTTTCCACAAGCTTAATTGTACTTCTTTTGATTGTGACAACTCTCTTCTACCCAAAAACCGTAACTATAGTTCATAACTAAACTCAAAAACTAGTTTTATAGTATAAAATATTACATTGTCTCTTGAGGAAGATCGCGAGTAATTTTAAAGAGCGGAAAAAAGTCATAGATTATACCAAATCCTGTTTGTGTAAGATTAATTCTCGTGCTTCCAAATAATGAAAGCTCTAGACTACTTACTATTTACCCAAATGTTAACTTAATTATGCGTTGGGTGTTTACGATCCATCTGTCTTCGGCGTGGGGACTCCCTTTTTACCTGAAAGGTTAGCGTCCGAGGAAACGCCGTCCTCCAATTATATTTACAAAAAAGATTTATCTAGTAATACATCTAAACGTGAGAGAATATTTATATTACTTCACGTGAGAGTCAATTCTACTGGCAAGCTGAAAAGCCTCTGCGGACGATGGTAGATAGCACCGAGAACCAGCAAAATAAAGATAGATGGTTGTACAGATGAATTGCGTTCTGTACGTAAAATCTTTAGCGCAGCCTACAAGTAAGCCGAAGTCTAGTAATAGATAACGGTCTAGGGTTGCCTTGACAGTGCCAGGTTGCTACGAAATCGAGTAAGTTGCTTGTGTTTTTGACTTGTCGGAACATCAGTTTTACAGAAAGTAGTAGGTTTAGCAGAAAGAAATGCCTCCGAGCCTTGAGATTTCAGTCTTTGGAATCTCCCGTTAAACCGTCAAAACGGTTAACGGCGAGAGGATGTCAATAAACACTATCAGCGAAGCTCACTAAAAAATATCTTTACGCTTTTGAACGATTAGAGTAACAATCAAATAAGCCAGAGTATGAGCTAGCAGAATTCCCCAATTGAGAGCTAAATTATCCCAGGTAGCACTATAGACATCACTGGGTTCAAAGATTTTTTCCAGATTTGGCACAGAAGGAGCCATCGCATTGACATCCGCGATCGCACTGTAAGCTCCTACAGACCAACGACTTAGCATCAACCAAGATAGTTTGCTCGACCAGCCTTCGAGATGGAATAGTACTCCCGATAAAATAATTTGGGGAATCATTACCAGTGGTAAAAGACTATTTCCTTTATTGGCATTGTCAACCCAAGCTGAAATCATCAAACTTAAGCTAGTACTGGCAACGAGGGTTAAAAAGGTAGTAATCGCAAAACCCAAAGACCAAGGTATTAAATCTGATTCTGGGGATTTAAACACCAAAATTACCGCGATCGCCATTAACAAAGTTTGTCCCAGAGCAATCCAAGCACGAATGAAGAGCTTAGAGCCGATATAAGGAATTAAACCCAGATTTAATAGTCTTTCCCGAAAATAAATCGCTGATTCTTTAGCAATTTCTTGAATTGAGTTAGAAAGCCCGATCCAGATCGCAATGCAGCTAAAGATAAATAAGAGACGTAAAGCTAGAGAGGCTTGGGTTACATCGGGATTTTCCACCAAAGCTAAAGGGTCTTCATCTCCCAAAGAAAGAGCGGTTAAGACCATCGTAATTGGGCCAGAAATTAAAGCAATAATTAAGCTGGAGAAATCGCGGTTAACTAGCTTCCAATAGCGTTGAGACAGTAAAGCTAATTGTTTAAAAGGAGATATTCCTGTTTTGACGGTGGTATCAGTGCTTTGTTGGTCTTGTTTTCCTGGGCTAAGAGTACTTCTAATATAAGAAGTGTATTGAGGAGAATTGCGGTAGCGGTTTGACCAAATATCTACTTGATGGCTAATCTCTTCGGTGGTTGTGCCTTGATTTAATTCGATATAGATATCGGCAAAATATTTAAAATCCGTTTCTGGCATTCTAAAGAAACTTAATGCCTCCCTAGGAGGGCCAAAATAACAGAGATTACCTCCTAAACCGAGAAAGGCAATGCGATCGCAAACTTCAATGTTTCCTGTGGCGTGGGTTACTAAAATAATTGTCCGACCTCGATCTGCTTGTTCCCTGAGAAGCTGCATCATCTCTTTATCTAAGCCTGGATCGAGTCCTGAAGTGGGTTCATCTAAAAAGAATAATTTGGGGTCTGCTAAGAGTTCGACACCAATACTGACTCGTTTGCGCTGTCCACCACTAAGATTACTGACTAGGGTATGTCGTACATGAGATAGCTTAATCTGTTCTAGGGTATTAATGACTTCTTTTTGAATATCTGTATCTGGCGGTAGCCTTAGTTTACAGGCATAGGTAAGTACTTCTTCTACAGTCAGCTTGCGGTGAATAATATCATCTTGAGGCACATAACCCAATTGAGAACGGTACATTGCCCAGTTTTGCCGTAAATCATCTCCATTAAGATAAACTACCCCAGAAGATAAAGGAGCAATTCTCAGGAGAGATTTCATCAGAGTGGATTTTCCTGCACCACTACCCCCTACTAAAGCAACTAATTGTCCTGGTTCGATAACTAAAGATAAGTTATTAAGAATTGTTTTTTCTTTATTTTGTTTATCTCTAACCCGCAAACATAATTTGTGAGCATCAAGACGAATGTTATTAGCAGAGTTATTTAGCTCTAGAGCTTTTCCTGTATAAATAATGCTGTAGGGGCCAATCTGAATCGCATCATCTCGATTAAGTTGGTGACGCTTCTCTACTCTTTTACCATTGACGAAAGTGCCATTAGTACTGTTGTCTTGTAAGATGTGACCGCCCTTGTTATCGGGGTAAATAGTAGCGTGCAAACGAGATACTGTAGGGGCATCCAACTGCATTGAAGAGTAATTGCTAGGATGAGGGGAGCGTCCTAATTCTACAGGCCAATGTTGTAAACCACTTAGATCGAGACGACGTTTGCTGGGAGTAGCAAAAGAACGACTTTTTTGATTGACGTAGGTAAGAGTAATTTGATAGTGGGGATCTTGACCAATGTATAGTTGTGCGCCATTTTTGAGAAGATATCCTTGAGTTAAATTGATGCGACTATGGTCGATAAAGATACCATTTCCACTCGGCTTTTTGCGATCGCCATCATAAATACGATAGTCTTCTCCTTCTTTTTGAATCACTGCTTGTCGGCGAGAAATGACATTCCAATTATTAGGTACAGCTGTATTTGACCAGCTAGGATCCCTTCCCAGACAATGAATCTTTTGCGTAAGTTCAAATCGAGTAATTTTTCCCTGATTATTTAGCTCGATGAAGGGGTTAGTACTGACAACAGTTTGTTCAGAAAAACTATGAGTCATTAGTTTTTAAGATGAAGGATGCATGGGACTAAACACAATTGATTGTAATTATGCCAGGCAATGGAGTGTTTTTGTAGTAAAGCTCTTATTTTATTAAGAAATTAGCAGATTGACTGAAAAATAATGCTTAATAGTAAATTTTTGTCCAACAATTGTATTCGCAATTTTTTTAGCATCACATTAGTTGTTGGCTGTCAGATCGCCTTACCTTGTATAGCTCAAGATTTAGAATCAGAAAAACTGTGGCAACAAAAATCGCAACTGGTAATCGATCATTTAGCTGATAATTATGTGATTCCTCGAAGTGGCGATCTTGGTAAGTATGTAATGCCTGGTTTAATTGCTTATCGCTGGCGATATCCTGACAATGATTGGCAAGCCAAACAAAAACAACAATTACAGTTATTAGCTAACAAAAAACCAGAAGATTTTTATACTAATAGTGAGGCTTTCAATTCTCCTGGGATGACTCGTTTGTTGTATTTGTATCCCCAAGATAAATTGTTACAGCAAGTAGAGCAACAATATTTCAACTATTTATTTCCTCCTGTGGATCGAGTAGAAAAGTATAATTTTTGGTCATCGGGTGGTACAGAGAATTTTGTTAATATGTTACGTACCAGTGGTTATTTGTTAGCACAAAAAGCTACCCCTCTCAAGTTACCTAAAGTTCAAAAAAGATTAACCACAAAAGAGAAATGGCTGCGCCAAAAAGCTCGCAAAACTTATCAACGAGGTGTAGCTGAATGGGATTCTAGTTCGTATACGGTTTTTAATTTAATTGGTTGGTTAAATGTTTATGATTTTGCCGAAAATGAAGAAATTAAAGCCATTGCCAAAGCAGTTTTAGATTACTATGCAAGTGCGGTCGCTCTTAAATATACTCATGGTGTTTATGGCGGTGCCGAGCAAAGAGGAGGCAGTGCTATTAGCAGTTTTAATAGTTATACAGACTATTTAGGTTGGTTTTGGTTTAGTGAATATATACCCTCAGAAGATTCTTTCTTTGATTGGCCTCAATATATTCAATTAATTCATCCTGCAACCAGCAGTTATCGACCCCCCCAAGAGGCGATCGCACTGGCGAGAAAGCAACAGCCAACCAGCAGTTTTTATCAAAATGCTAAGGCACAATATAACTTAGCTAAATTAGAAATACCTGAAGTATTTTATATTGGTAAAACTTACACTTTAGGCACGGCTTTGGTCAATGTAGGAGAACAGGTTGTTAATTGGAAATTGGTTAGCTATCCTACAACACCTGAACAAGCTTTGGTTGTCACAGGAAGTAACTCTTTTGGCAAAAATAACTCTAAAAATGGCATGGGTAAAACTATTTTTGATCGCTATTTACAGCATCATAATATATTAGTGCAAATGAGTTATGTTCCTGAAGAAGTAACATCGCAGCTAAAAAAACAGCAGTTTCGTCAATTTATTGTTAATGTAATTAATAATATACCCTGTGGTAATACTTGCAGGCACTTATTAAGAAGTAAAGTAAATAAATCTATTTTACCTATAACTTACCCGATCGCCAAACAGAATAATAAATATTATGTTACTAACTATCTTTCTTTCCCTGAAAATACCAAAATAATTAATCGTCAAGGCACATATTTTGTACAGCTAAACGAGACTTATCTTGCCATAGCCCCTTTTCCTCCACAACCTAATTTAAAACCTCAAGTTAAAGAAAAAAATAACAGAGTTTATTTAGAGTCAACTGCACCTTTAGACACATTAACTGGTTTCGTAGTAGAGGTTGGTAACAAGTTAGAACATCAAAGCTTTTCTGAGTTTCAAAATTTGGTAAGCCACAAAACACAGCTAGACTTAAAACAACTTGATTGGGAAAAAATAAGATATCGTACTATTGATAATCAACAACTTTTAATTGATTATGAAAAATCTCAGCTTCAAGCAACTTTAAAAGTCAATAGCGAACCAGTTACCTTTCAACATCCTTATTTATATCAAGGAAAAAATCTACAATTAAAAAACCGAATTTTAACATTGAAAAGCGCAGAATCGGTTTATCAAGTAAATTTTCAAAATGAAGTCCCAATCTTTAAGCGCACTGAGAAATAATACGATGTACTAACTGTTATTTTCTCCAACTTCCCAGTCAACCTAAATGGCTAAAAGCTGTTCTTAAAGTTCTTGTTTAGTGGGACGAATAATTATTTCGTTAACGTCTACATCCCCTGGTTGCTCAATGGCATAGGTAATAGCACGAGCGATCGCATCTGCTTCAATAGCCACAGAGTACATTTGATTAACCCCTTTAGCTGTCTCATCATGAGAGATCGTATTGGTTAACTCAGTATCTATCACACCAGGAGAAATATTGGTTGAGCGAATTTCGCCATTAGATTCTAATCTGATTCCCTCAGACAGTGCTTTGACGGCAAACTTGGTAGCGCAGTAAACCGCTCCTGCAGGAAATACCTTGTGTCCCGCTACTGAAGAAAGATTAATTATATGACCAGATTTTTGCTGCTGCATGATGGGCATTACCGCAGCAATACCGTACAGTACTCCTTTGATATTGACATCTACCATTTTTTCCCATTCATCTACTTTGGTTTCTGCCAAAGGTGACAGGGGCATTAAACCCGCATTGTTAATCAAAACATCAATACGTTCGTAAGCTTGATGGGTTGCCTTAGCTAAAGCTTCTACAGCAGAGCGATTGGTGACATCCGTAACTTGATATTTCGCTGTACCGCCATTTTTTTCGATGTCTGCGACTAATTCTTGGAGGCGATCTTCTCGTCTAGCAGCCAACATTAATTTTGCGCCATTTTTCGCTAACCGAAGGGCAGTAGCTTCACCCAGACCACTACTTGCTCCTGTAACGATGACTACTTTATTTTTAATCTCAGACATAATTATTTTTATTTTATGGTTAAGTCAACGATAGAAATCCTAGCAATTTTATAGTAGACGATTGTCTTAGTACAAGCGAACATAACAATTTGAATGGCAATCCCCAATCTAACTAGAGGCAGATTTCCTGAAATTTTGTGCGAATATTGCTTTTTACTGAAAACCTAAAATCTACTCAACCACAACAGAATAAAAACCTCACTCCACTCCACAACTGCACCATAGGTATCTCCAGTATGACCTTGCAGTTGCCGATAAAAATAGTATCCAGGAATAAGAGCGATCGCCAAACAACCACTAATAATAATTAACATATTCCACCAAGAAAAAGCTATTAAAAATAACAAAAGAATACTACTACTTAAAATAAACGCTGAACCCCAAAAAATATCAGTAACAATTTGTATATTTTCTTTATGAAAAGCTCCCTTTCCTGTTTCTCTAACATAGGGATATAGAGCGATCGCCATTAATTGTCCCCATCTTCCCCAACCAGCAGCAAGTATCAAAAATAACCAGTTATATTGTGCTGTCTCCGTAAGAGCCACAGCTTTCAGCAAGATAATAACTACTGCTACCATAGCCCCAAAAGCCCCTGTAGCACTGTCTTTCATTACTTCTAGCCTTCTTTCTGGATTTGTAACGGCTAAACCATCGGCTGTATCCATTGCGCCGTCTAGATGTAAGCCTCCTGTTACCCCTAGCCAAAGAGCAGTAACAACTGCACTACGGGTCAAAGGAGAAAATCCCCAATATTGCAGTAATAAGTCAGATAATCCCAATAATCCGCCAATTAACAACCCGACTAAACTTGCCCAACGAGCAATTCTCGTCCAAGCACTAGTCCAACCAAGAGGCAAAGGCAAGACTGTATAAAAAATAACAGCACTGCAAAAAGATGAACTTAGCTGTTTCATTATTCAGTAAATTTTATAGAATGTGGAGAAAATAAATTACTTTATAGTTAAAGGTAATTTTCTAAACAAAATCGAGTTTGCTACAACTTCGTCAAAATTTCATAGATTACTAAAGAAATCTTGGGCTAATATTGTTTCATAGGCTACTTTTATTTGGTAACCAATATTTTTCACAACAAATTTATATATTATCCCCCCTAGTATCCTAAGCCTTACTTATTATGAATCAACATCAGAGAAACAAAGCTATTCCTGCTCCTTGCATTATCGATCAAGGAATTATCGTCAATAAAGAAGACATTAAACGTTTATTGAGCGATTTGGGTCATGTTCGCTACATTCACACCATTGATCGCCAAACTCATAGTGAAGGCAAAGGTTGGGTAATGGAAATTTTCAACGACCCCCAACAATCAACTTTGGTAGCTAATAATAATTTGTATCTCAATGTTCAAAGTTTTGATTGTTTACAACTCAGTACATCAGCAGAAAACGAAACTTGTTTTGATTTAATTCAAGAAAATCGCCAGTTACGCCTAATTCCCATTGCTAAAGTTTCTCCAGATAGAGGTTTCACCAAAAATATTGATGCCGAGACTATAGAAGCCATGATGACAGAAGTGTTATCTGCTCGCTTTGACATTCAATTTGATGATGAAGAATTCTAAAACATTTATCATTTAGCATTGATCGTAGATCATTTATCAATCTACGGTAGATAGTGTTCAATGATCGATGTTAAATAGTGGCATTTTCTTATTATATTCAAGCCAACTGTAGCCATACTAAGGCGCGAGCTGGAATTTTTACAACTCCTCACGGCACAGTAGAAACACCTCGTTTTATGCCAGTGGGAACTTTAGCTACAGTTAAGGGTATTACCCCAAGACAACTTAAAGATGCTGCTGCACAAATGATCTTGGCTAATACTTATCACCTCCATCTTCAGCCAGGAGAAGATATTGTCGAATCAGCAGGAGGCTTGCACAAGTTTATGGCTTGGGAACAACCAATTCTCACAGATTCAGGAGGTTTTCAAGTTTTTAGTCTTAGCGAATTACGCAAAATTAGTGAAGAAGGAGTAACATTTCGCTCTCCCCGTGATGGTCGTATTATTAATATGACTCCAGAGCATTCAATTAAAATTCAAAATGCTTTGGGTGCAGATGTCATCATGGCGTTTGATGAATGTCCTCCCGCCGATGCTAGTAAAGCAGAAGTCGCAGCAGCTACAGAAAGAACTTATCGCTGGCTCAAAAGATGTATTTCCGCCCATCAAAAACCCGAAAAACAAGCTCTTTTTGGTATTGTGCAAGGAGGAATCTATTTAGATTTGCGATCGCAATCTGTGGCAGATTTGGTTGCTTTAGACCTTCCTGGGTATGCTATTGGTGGAGTTAGCGTCGGCGAGAAGCCCGAATTAATCAACGCCACAGTTCAGCATACAGCACCGTTATTGCCCGCCGATAAACCCCGCTATTTAATGGGTGTCGGTACATATCGAGAAATGGTACAGGCGATCGCATCAGGTGTCGATCTCTTTGATTGTGTAATTCCTACCCGTTTTGGTCGTCATGGTACAGCTTTGGTAAATGGGGAAAGAATCAATATTAAAAATGCTCAATATAAGAGAGATTACAAGCCTTTAGATGAAACTTGTCCCTGCTATGCTTGTCAAAACTTTTCTCGATCTTATCTCAATCATTTGGTCAAGTCGCGGGAGATGTTGGGCTATATTTTATTGTCTCTTCATAACATCACCGAACTAATCCGTTTTACGCAAAAAATTCGCACTGCGATCTTGAAAGATAATTTTATGGTTGAGTTTGGCAACTGGTTATCAAAATCTTGAATAAACTTCTGGCAAAAATTACTTAAAAATCAAGTTAGAGAGTAATTTGTCCTAAAACAAAGAAAAACAAGGAAATTTTTGTTCCTTGTTCCTTTCTCATTTCAATTTGCTCTTTTGTGCAGTTTACCTAGCCTAAATTTTTAACCTTGTCTTGCTGAATTAAACCAAAAGTCTTTACTATCTGGTCAATATGCATCTTTGCTCTCACAAGGCAATAAACAAATATAGCAGCAGTATGCCAGTTAAATAGCAGAGAAATATTTGATTCAGCAATGCTTATACTAACTATGAACAAGACAAATAGTAGAAAGCGTAAAAACTTCTCTTGTAATTTTGGCCAATTCGCTTTGATTCCACCAGTATACCGATAAACTATGTAGCTGATGCTACGAGCCAATACTTGAGCCAATAATAAACTAATACCAGCAATATTAGTTCCCATGACTACTAAATACCCGTAGTACCTACAAACTTGTAGAACAAAGTAAAACCAAATTCTTGTTTGTTTGTTGAGGTAATTGTAAACCCAGAAACACAATCTCGATAATAATAAGAAACCAGTCCAAGCAGCAAAAGGAATCAATGATAAAAAGGCAACTTTCTCAGCATTATTAATCAAATAGCTACCGTCAAAAATCGTCACCAAACCACTTCCTACAACAAAGAATACACCAGCAACCCCTAGTGATAATGCCCAAATCCAAGGTTGCCACCAATTCATCGTTACCAAGGATTTGTGATAAGTATCTGACAATACAGGATTACTCTCGTATTTTTCTGCCACTAAATCGTTTTCATAGTAACCAAACTCGTAAATACACCAAAAAGAAATAAGTAGCAATGAAATACCCAGTCCATGCAGAAACGGTTGCGGACTCAACCAACTAAAAGTAAGTAATATTAGCGGTAAATCATCAAGCAAGATAGCTTTTTTAATGTATTCTTCCCCCACCCTCTTTACTTTATGGATGTACATCATGGGGAAATAGACATCACTCATTGGCAAATTATACTGTGCTTTATTCCACAATATCAATAAAGGTTTAGCTACCTGTTTTAACAAAGGAAGATCGTCTAAAGAGTCTGTAATTAAAATCGAAGCAGCTATTTGAGAATCGTTTAGAGATTCTTTTACCATTAATAATTTGCCTTGGTGACGATCTGTTAATCCTTGCCAAAAACGACAACCAATTAATTGATTGTAATTAACAGGCATATTTTTTAGTATAGGATTGATAATAAATTTAAAGCCTAAAGTCGCTACGATAACATTAGCACTTATATTTTGATTTAACTCTTTAGTTAGTTCATAATTGCTATATTTTATTGCCATGTTACGAGCATTTTTTTGCCACAAAAATAAGTTCCATGGCATGAGTATTGTTGCTATAAATACTAAAAACCAGTCTCTTGATTTGGCATCTTCATGAAACTTGTTAAACAATTTCCATGGCTTAAGAAATGATATTACCTTGGTAAGTATTGAGCCAACCAAACGCGGTTGCAAACTATTGAGATACTCTGATGTAGAATTGCGTAAAAACAGAGTTTCATCAAAATCAACTATGATAGGCGTATCTTGTGATGCTTCTCTAATTGAAGTAACAGCCTCATTTTGAGAAAATGAAGTCAAATTCAATTCTCTTGTATTGAACATTTTTTAAATTGCTATTTTTATCGTTTGATTGCTGATACAGAATATGAGATTTTAAACTTTAACTAATAGTACAGTAAAAAATATACTTAACGAAAGATATATTGATAGAATTTAAATTACTTTTGTGATGTTAGTATTGTCATGAAACAAACAATTATATTCATAACCTAGTTTTTTTCTGACTCTTTTTCCTGATTGTATCTATAAGATATAATATATACGTCGTAATGCTGAAGTCAATAAAGGTCAATAAAGATTCAGTGAAGTAAAGCCATAATTAGTATTAAGAATTAGTAAAAATTATCAAACGAGTAAATATAATTACGGTCAACTGTAGGTAAATGTTCTCAAAACTGAGGATTGAGGAGTTGGAAATTAACGGTGGGATGCCAAGAGTTAGAAGCATGAAAACTACTTGAAAATTCTGGTCTTGATAAGACGAAAGATAGTTACTTTTGATTCTATTAAGTTGCATAAGCTAACGCGCTAGCTTCGCTGTTCGCAAATGTAAATTACCATAATAAGCAAAGTCCTACTTTGGTCATGGAAACAAGGTTACTGTGTTGATGAAAAATTAACGAGCAGACCAAGCGCACATTAAGATTGGGAATTTTGGCAGAAGACACAAGCTCCGCCCTTAGCCCAAAAAATACTCCAGCCTCTTTTCTTACTTGAGTTGCAGTACATATAAAAAGCATGGCACTCACAAATGATGATTTTAACCAACGGTTACGTGCTGTCTTAGGAGTGGCTGTCTCTTAAATCGCATTCTGTGAGTTTACATTGTCCTCGAATGGGGATAGACTCCCCGTTCGTTTTATTTATCCTTATTATCCCGCCCTGACGGCAAGCCTTTGAGATGGGGGGACGAATGGGGATGGCGAAGTCCCGTCCCATCTTCTTCCCCAACTAAACGGGACTTATACCCATTGCATTGGGGTATAAATGGCATAATATCAAGCGGGATCGAGATAATCTGTGACCTCAAAATAATATTTTGCTGTCAAGACGGGTCAAAGCTTAAACTACAATAGAAGCTCGATCCAAATCAAGCAAAATCTAGTTTCTCTTTAGTAGGAGTACATTTAGTCGTGGAGTCCCGATATAACGCAACAGCTATTGAGCAAAAATGGCAACAAACCTGGGCAGAATCAGGTGTAGATCGCACTGTAGAGTCTCAAGATAAACCTAAGTTTTATGCTCTTTCGATGTTTCCCTATCCATCAGGTAACCTACACATGGGACACGTCCGCAACTATGTAATTACCGATGTCATTGCTCGCCTCAAAAAAATGCAAGGTTATCGTGTCTTACACCCGATGGGATGGGATGCTTTTGGTTTACCCGCCGAAAATGCAGCAATCGCCCGTAAGATTCCTCCTGCAAAGTGGACGTATCAAAATGTGGCACAGATGCGCGATCAACTCAAGCAATTAGGTCTTTCTCTTGATTGGGAGCGAGAAGTTACCACTTGTTCGGCGGACTATTATAAGTGGACACAGTGGTTGTTTTTACAGTTTTTCCAAGCAGGATTGGCATATCAAAAAGAAGCTGCGGTTAATTGGGATCCTGTAGACCAAACAGTACTTGCTAACGAACAGGTAGATAGTGAGGGTTATTCTTGGCGTAGTGGCGCGAAAGTTGAGCGCAAGTTACTTACTCAGTGGTTTTTAAAAATTACGGACTATGCAGAGCAGTTATTACAAGATTTAGACCAGTTAACAGGTTGGCCAGAAAGAGTCAAAACCATGCAAGCTAACTGGATTGGTAAATCTGTTGGTGCTTATTTAGAATTTCCTATTGTGGGAATGGATGAAAAGGTAGCTGTATTTACTACTCGTCCTGATACGGTTTACGGTGTCACTTATGTGGTGCTTGCACCAGAACATCCTTTAACTCCTCAAGTAACTACATCGGAACAAAAATCAGCAGTAGAGAAATTTATTGAAGAAGTCGCCAACGAAAGCGAAATCGATAGAACAGCCGAAGATAAACCCAAGCGAGGTATTCTTACAGGTGGAAAAGCAATTAATCCTTTTAATGGTGAAGAAATACCCATCTTAATTGCTGATTACGTTCTTTATGAGTATGGTACTGGTGCAGTAATGGGAGTACCAGCCCACGATGTTAGGGATTTCAAATTTGCCAACGAAAACAATTTACCAATTAGAACGGTTATTGTTCCTGAAAACAGTGTAGGGAAGTTTCATGAAACGTCCCTACAGGAAGCCTATACCGACCCTGGTGTAATGGTTAATTCTGGTGATTTTGATGGTACACCCTCAACAGAAGGTAAAACCAAAATCATCCAATATGCAGAAGAGAAAGGTTACGGTAAAGCCAGAATACAATATCGCCTCCGAGATTGGTTAATTTCCCGCCAGAGATATTGGGGTTGTCCGATTCCCGTGATTCATTGTCCTAGTTGTGGTCAAGTACCAGTACCCGATACCGATTTACCTATTAAATTACCAGAAAATATTGAGTTCACTGGTAAAGGTGCTTCTCCTTTGGCTCAAATAGAAGATTGGGTTAATGTAGCTTGTCCTAGTTGTGGTGAACCTGCAAAGCGGGAAACAGACACGATGGATACTTTTATTGATTCTTCTTGGTACTTTCTTCGTTATACCGATGCCAACAATCCCGAACAGGTATTTACTAAAGAAAAAGTAAATGATTGGATGCCAGTAGATCAATATGTTGGTGGTATTGAACACGCGATTTTACACTTACTTTATTCTCGTTTCTTTACTAAAGTGTTACACGACAGAGGTTTACTCAACTTTAATGAACCTTTTAAACGTTTGTTGACTCAAGGGATGGTGCAGGGTTTGACCTACATGAATCCTAACAAGGATAGCAAGGATAAATGGATTCCTTTCTCTGCTGTCGATCCATCTAATCCCATCGATCCAGATACAGGTGAAACATTAAAACTATGCTACGCTACGATGTCTAAATCAAAGGGCAATGGTGTAGCACCTGAAGATGTTATTAATAAATATGGTGCAGACACCGCTAGGATGTTCATTTTATTTAAAGCACCTCCTGAAAAAGATTTAGAATGGGATGCAGCCGATGTAGAGGGACAGTTTCGTTTTCTGAACCGAGTTTGGACACAAGTAACAGACTACGATGCTAGTAAAATAGCAAATGCAAATGAATCTTTAAGTAAAGCAGAGAAAGATTTACGCCGAGCTATCCACACAGCTATTAAAGAAGTTTCTGAAGATTTAGAAGGGGATTATCAGTTTAATACCGCAGTTTCTGAGTTAATGAAGCTTAGTAATGCGATTAAAGATGCTAAATGTGTGGATTCTCCCGTTTATCAAGAAGGGGTTGAAACTTTAATTTTATTACTCGCGCCTTTTGCTCCTCATGTAGCAGAAGAATTGTGGCACAATTTGGGTAATAGAGAATCTGTTCATTTACAGAGTTTCCCTGAAGTCGATTCTAGTGCTTTAGTAGTAGACGAGATTACTTTAGTTATTCAAATTATGGGTAAAACTCGCGGTAAAATTCAAGTCCCCGCAAACTGTGATAAAGCAACTCTGGAAAAGTTAGCAACAGAATCGGAAGTAGCGCAACGTTACATAGAAGGGAAAGAAATCCGCAAGGTAATTGTTGTACCGAACAAATTGGTTAATTTTGTTGTAGCTAAATAAGCTGTAGGGTGAGGCGATGCCCCGCCCTACCTTACCTATAATGAATTGTCCCTACAAGAGCTTTAGATAGCATCAATTAGGAAGATTTGAGATTAATAATTGATTTAATCTTTTGGTATGCACCAAGTACTTTAGCATCTAGCTGTTGTAATTTTGTTATTCTTTCTTGGCGATCGCTTGTACCATTAGACTGCTGTGTCACTAAATTATGTAGTTCAGTTTTACGAGATTCAATATCGTTATTAATTCGCCTCACTAATTCTCGCTGATAGTTATCAAAACAGGTAGCTACTGTGTCTTGAATTGCTTCTTTTTGCTCTTGGGCAATTTTTGGCAAATATTTACGAAACTCGTAATTAATAAATTTGAGAAAATCTTGGCGTGCTACACCAAGGGACTTGCGCGTAAATAAGTTACCAGATAATCTGATAAATATGAAGCAATAATAACTAGAAAAAGGCGATCGCTGACTGGTGATGCTAACAGAAAAAATCAAATCAACCATTAAAGATGCTGCTCTCAAGCTAACTGGTTCTAAGAAAAGAGGGTTTATGGCACAAGTAACCAAAGATTATTTGAATAGTTCACCCCGTAAAGCAGAAACGCAACTAGG
>NZ_LR213880.1 GCF_900659865.1 Hyella patelloides LEGE 07179 | reverse complement strand
AATGGTCGGCATTTCGTACAGCTATGTCTTATCGTTTTGTCCAGTGGCTCAATCATAATTTAGACGTTTTTACTGCTTACAAAGCTAGTTTAGGGTTCATTTGGGCTTAGTTTTTGTTTAAGTCCCGCTAATTACTTACCCCTGAAGATGATCGACCTCAAGGGAAATTTAGCACGCATAATTTTAAATTTGATAGGCTCTTCCAGAATTCCCGTAGTGGTATTGTCAAGCCATTTGCCACCTCATCTCTTGACCCGCACATAAGGGAACGAGTCCAGATTCAAGAAATGGAACTTCATCGGGAATACGCCAGGTTGTTTTAGTCAAAGTAATCTGTTCGGTATTACGGGGGAGTTGATAAAAATCTGGTCCATAGAAACTGGCAAAAGCTTCAAGTTTATCAAGTGAATTAGCACTCTCAAAAGCTGATGCGTATAACTCCATGGCGTGCAAAGCGGAATAACAACCCGCACAGCCACAGGAACTTTCTTTGCTATTGCGGGTATGGGGGGCGCTATCGGTGCCTAGAAAAAACTTGGGATTGCCAGATGTTGCTGCTTGTAAAAGTGCCAGGCGATGCTTTTCTCGTTTCAAAATTGGTAAACAATAAAAATGGGGACGAATACCACCTTGGAATATAATATTACGGCTAAACAATAGATGTTGAGGCGTGATGGTTGCAGCGATCTTGTTGGTCGCTAGGACAAACTGCACGGCATCGGAGGTGGTAATATGTTCGAGTACCACCCGCAGGTTGGAAAATCGCTCCTTAAGGGGGATCAAATGTTTCTCAATAAACACCTTCTCGCGGTCAAAAACATCAACATCTCGGTCTGTGACTTCCCCGTGCAGTAATAAAGGTATGTCTACCTGCTCCATCATTTCCAAGACGCGATCGCACTTACGAATGTCAGTCACACCAAAGTCTGAATTGGTGGTGGCACCCGCTGGATAGTATTTTATCGCTTTGACAAACTGGGATGCTTTGGCGGAGATAATTTCTTCGGGGCTGGTGTTGTCGGTGAGATAGAGTGTCATCAGTGACTCAAACTGTTTGCCAGTCGGAATTGCTGCGATGATGCGCTCGCGATAGGCAGCAGCATCAGCTACTGAGCGTATTGGAGGCTTTAAATTTGGCATGATGATGGCGCGGGCAAACTGATGTACCGTATGGGGCAGAACTGCCTTCAGTGCCTCGCCGTCCCGTAGATGCAAATGCCAGTCGTCGGGTCGGGTTAGAGTAAGATTTTGCATTTTTCTATCATAAAACACCTAGTAGTTCCTGAAAGGGGTATGACCCAGCTACACTATACACTGCTCGACCCTAATTGTATTGGGTTACAAAACCAAGGGAATTGACTCTCATGAAGCGATCGCTAAATGGGGAGTTGAAATTGCAGCTTTTTTCTCAATTAATAATCAAATTTCGGCTAATAAAGCTAGACAACAACTCGACTGGAAACCTCAAACAGCTTTATCTTTGCTAGAGGACATCGCCTAAAACCATAAGCCATAGGTAAAGGCAAATTACTGTCCACCATTAGCACGATATTTTTAAAGTCAAAATATAGCAATTAACACTCATTAAAAATGTTGTTGCTAGTTCATGATTTGTCTGTCTTTAGCAAATATTTTAATACTTGCAATAATCCTCAAGGAGGGTTTTTAGTTTATACCGTTTCACCCAGTCCCAGGTAATGACATTTTCACCGTGAATGAACTCTGCACCCAGTTCAACTGGATGAGATGTAAAGCTGAGATCGGTGTTTATCCGTCCGCCTAAGCGATCGCGGGCTTCCAAAATCAGCACCTCATAGCCAGCATCTTGCAATAATCTCGCTGCTGCTAAACCTGCTGCAACCGCACCAATGACGATAACTTGGTAATTCGTTTTTGGGGAAGTTCCTTGAAGTGGCATCTGACTCTCTCCTGTAATCTGTTGTACCCGTTCTTTATATCTTTATCACCACACTGCGATCCACTGGCAATGTGGTGAAGTTCTTGATTAAATAGCTTAAAGCCATTAGCTGTTAGCTCGTTAATAATAAGCGATCGCTTTATTGAAAATAGCGATCGCTATTCAGAAACAGTGAGAACAATCCAAGTAACTGTCGTTGTACTAATCTGTCAAGAAGAAAAATTCAACTCTTCATATTAATATTAATACTCTACCTTTATTTATCAACCTGTAAAATGCCTGTATCAAGTATTAATTCAACAATTGACCCCAAACTTCTGTTTGGCGTATTCATAAAGCTCTAAATCGGGAGCGCAAATTATTTCGATTTTTTTCATTGTTTCCTCATCAACATGAGGATTATTTACGGGATTTTTCCGCCTATGGGTTATTTTTAATTTTGTTCCTGTCTGCTGTTTGAACTGAAAGATAAAATCTTTTAAATTCTCTAAAAAGCCTACTATCGCCAATTTATCGAGATTATCTTTGGCACTAGCAATTGCAACTGAAGACGTATAATCATAATTAGCTTTTTCTGATATGCCGCCAAAATATCTTATATATTCAAAACCACTTTCCTTTCCCAGGGGCGTATTTAAAAAAGTTGGTAAATCTTCTTTGATTTTAAAATGATCGCTTTGTTTAAAGGCATTATAAAAATAATTGGATATATATCTTTTTACAGGATGTCTTAAACAAGTTATATAAATATATTGCTGATGAAACTTTTCCCAAGTTTGAGAATTATAAGATACATGACCTGAGATATATTGAGTTCCTCTGAACATTTCATAAATAACAAGCTGTTCTCGAAATTGCAACAGCTTGTTAGTTTCACCTTTTTCGATATCGATGCCATAAAGCATCTTGGCTGTTTGATGAGAAGGAGAAGCTTCAATTCTACTATAACTATGTAGATAATGTTTCAAGATCGCTTTATCAATAGAAGTTCCTCCTGATTTGGGAATATGCAGAAAAAATACTTTAATTTTTTCTGGTATTAGTAGTTTTTTAAGCTGTTGTTTAGTTTTCCATTTAATTAGTGAAATGTCCATTTATTTAGTTCTAAAACTATTTATTTATTTCTCTATATTGAAAAACTCTTGTTTAAAAGCCTCAGCCATTTTTTGGAGAGCAAAGACGCGATCTTGTGGTTCGAGAATACATTTTTCGGGAGGGAAAACAAGCGGTTCAAATAACAATCTTGATGAGGGAGTATTGTTGGCATCAACAATGTATATTCGTCGATCTGTTTTATCTCTTAATACATCTAATTCGCCGTAGTCTAAACCTAATTTTTGGCAAACACTTAAAATCTTACTAATTTCATCTTCGTTAAATATTTCTTTGGCTTCGACTACCCGAACTGAGATTAAGCTGGGATAACCAAAAAAACGTTGTGTTTCTGTTTGATTTTTTTTGATATATATATAAACACAAGGAATTTTTTGTTGAAATATAGGAACTCTATAGTCAAGAACTTTATCCTCTTCTATTTCATTATCAACGAGTTTTTGATAGACAACCCCTGATTCTGTTTTATCCGTAGGACAAGAAATTATTCTGCCATCGTGTTGGGCATTTAAATTAGATTTAACTACACACTTTCCTGTATATGTTAGTGGATTTACAGTAATACTATAGCCAAAAGCTTCGTCAAATAATTGATTAGTTAATGACTTACTAACATCTTTACAGTGAAAATTGATGACATCAAGATTTTGTTTTGACAATCTAGATAAAATTAATTCTTCAGAAAAAAAGGTTTTATATCTTTGCCATTTAATTGCTAAATCAAATTTCTCTTCAGGATTATTGGTAACGTCATATCCTAAAAAAAGGCAAATTTGATAAAATGTAGCTTTTCGATAAGGAAAATCTGGATAAAATAGGATTTTTTTTCTGTTGTTAAGTATTTTTTGAGTTGTAGTTATTAGTTTTCGTACGATGCTTAATGGTTTTTGATGACACCCTACAGAAAGATTGTAAGTATATGCTCTGTATAAATTGAGTAGAGAAACAGGTATCTGCTTCTGAAGAAATATTTTGGTTTTATTTAAAGGATTATTAATATCAGTCGATTCAGTTTCGGCAATACTTGATAAGAACGAAAATGGAGAAAGATTAATCATCGTAAGAATATCCCTGCAAGAAATTGTATTGATCTATTTGACTTTTGACCAAATCGATCGCTCGCTCGTCCCACTGATAAGTAAATCGAGTTTTCTTGGGTGATTTAAAAACAATACTGGCACAATCATCTAGATATTTTTGATTTATCTCAACGTCTAGAAACCCACAAAGTTGACTTAAAATAGCTTTTGGATCGTCAATTAACGATTCTTGTCGAATATCTAAAATATCTTGTGGCTCTATTTGTGTTTTTAAGTAAGCAACCGTTTTACACTTAGTAAAGTATGAATTTATCCCATATTCCAAATCAGCTTTTTTTCGGGCAATCATAGTAGTAATATTGTCATAGGGATTTCTAACTACGTGGATAAATTTAATCGGAACATCAAGTCTATCTGGTAAAACATTTAGAATTTTAGGATTAGTGCGAATAATCAAGTTAGTTGCACTTCCTCTTTTATCACCAATAACTTTTATAGTTTGAAATTTTCCCTGAGATTGATGGGAAACTTGATAAGAATAACCAGTTTCTTTTCGCCCTACATTTGCTTTTCGTCGCGAATTTTGCAGCAATAAATAGTAGATTTTTTGGCAATTAACCCCTTGCTCGAAAAGTTTAAGGGCATTAAGTTCGTGTCCAATAATTATATTGGGATGGGCATCTAGTAACGAACCAACTAAGCTATGTCCGCTTCTAGTGTAACCGACAAACATACAATATTTTTCTACAGATTTAAATAAATCTTCACGTTTAAATAAGTCATAAAGATAATATTGGCAAATATCGCTAATTTGTGTGGCTTTATTTTTAGCTTGCTTATACTTATGTTTTAGCATCTTATCTAGCTACTTTAGTAGTTATTTTGACATATTAACTAATTGTTTAAGCGAGAGTATCAACATCAAGTTAAGTATTAATCATACTAGGCAAATGTAAAGAAAAAGTGACCACGATCGCGAGGATACTGATATTTTTAATTATCGAAAATATAAAAGTATTATTAATTTGATTTCTCTAGCAAGAGTGGGGATCGCTTATTCTATTTCCCAATTATTTACTCAAATTTGTTAAGAATTAGCTATTACTATAAACTGATACCAAAGTTGGCAGTTTGCTAACTAATTACAGTTGATTAATAAATAAGAGCTAGTCAACTTATGAAGACATTAATCAAAAAATTCCAGGGAAAAATAGCACGTATAGTTAGCTTTTACCGCCTTATTCAATACTTGTTTAAGGTTAGTCGAGATCCCGAACTCCATCCTATTCTCCGTTCATATGCAGGGAATTTTCCATTATGTCTGGTTTCTGAACCCCTGCTTTGGCTCAAGATGGTGCGAAACTTTAAAGCTCGATTTATCAAAGCCGAGCAACGCCCTTATGCCTTTTACGCTCCTCCTCTTAGTGCTTCTGGGTTTGGCGAACCAAATCGAATTTCTAAATTCCTAGAAGATAATTTTACCGTTATTGCCTCGGAATTTTCCCTTTGCGCTCCGCCTGAAGTACCAACTCCTTCTCAAAGTTTGGTTGATGAGGGTGTTTGGAACACATTCCCCCTAAGACGCTCGTCTAAAACAGTCCCAGAAAATATCTCTCGTTGTCCCCAAACTTGGGCATTGGTAGAACAATGTCCCCTTCTACAAGGTGTTGACGGTGGAGTTTATTTTTCAATTGTTTATCCAGATACCCATATCAGTAGTCATTGCGGTCCATCTAACCTAAAACATCGTTATCACCTAACTATAGAAGAAGCAGAAGGTGCCAGGATTAGAGCGGGACATGAATGGCGTACCTGGCGACGAGGAGAATGTTTGATTTTAGATGATTCGTTTGAACATGAAGTACAACACAATGGCGATAAAAGAAGGGTTGTATTGATTGTTGACTGTTGGCATCCTGATTTGACTGAGAAAGAACGCAAATTTTTGACTCATCTGCATCAAATCTGGCAGAAACCAACACGAAAAGCTGTCGAAAAGCAAGGAGCATCGCGTCGGAAAAAATACGAGCAGAAGCCAACAGTCAGCGCACTCAGCACTAAAAATAATTGAATTTGAGCTAGCTAAAAATAAGTACTAACATTAATTGTGAACCAGTATAATTTAACTAATATAGCTTGGGGTTTGAAAAATAAGCTTTCTAATTTACTAAACAGAAAAGGTACAGTTAAGGAGCTAGATTTTTGGCTACTCGAAGAAATCAGTCTATCCCTCTGTAACCACATCATCCGTCAATTCTTGAGTAAATATTAAACTAAGACGAGTCGGGACAGCTTATGCTTCCACTTACGACAATTTATGGTTCAAGTGACAATAAGTAATCCAAATCGCAATCTTAAATCTTAAAATCAACCAAAACCTTGACCACGCATAGATTCTGACCAAATAATCAGCTCCCCATTGTGACCTCCAGCAGCCAAATGCTTACCCTCTCTATCCCAAGTTAAACAAGAAAAACCATCACGCGCACCTTTTAAAATTTGTCCTACTTGTTTGGCTTTGAGCCATAAACACAAGCAACCATCATCGGCAGCAGAAGCAAGTAATAAACTATGAGGGTGAAAGGCTAAAGCGCGAACCTTACTATCGTGTAAATTTAAAACGCGAGCATTCCAACCATCTCGATCTTGAGCTTCTTTTTTCCAGACAGCAATTCCCGATCTGCTAGAAACTGCCAGTAGAGGTGCATTATTGGGCAAAGGTTGCGACCAAGTTAGATGAGAAATCTTACCTGGAAATCCCCGCATCACCCAAGGAGTAGGTACGCCGTATTTGGAAACGGTGATGATATTTTCTAAACTACCAGAAGCAATATATTTGCTATCACTAGACCAAGCAATAACCAGACTAGCTGAAGGTGTATCGATTAGATAAGGGTCATCACTCCAATTATGAGCATTCCAAACTTTGACCGCACCCTTTCCAGCGATCGCCAAATTTTCGCCATTTGGTCGCCAAGCTAAATCTAAAATAGAGGAGTTAGTAAAGGGCAAAGTAGTAATTACTGTTTGGGTATCAGCATCCCAAATTTGAACATAACGCCCCAAACTAAAGGCTAATTGGTTACAAGTAGGACTCCAACTCAGTTTATCTACCCATTGAGGTGCATTATCCAAGGTATAGATCCCCCCTAACCCCCCTTGAGAAAGGGGGGAATTAAGGATAGACCAAACTCTGACTTTACCATCCTGTCCCCCAGCAGCTAAAAACTTGCCATCGGCGGAAAAAGCGAGACAGTCTATCGATGCTAACCCCGCAGGTAATAAAAAAACAAGACTGCCATTTTGCCATAAAACCACTTCCCCCGCAGCCGAACTAGCAGCTAAAAGACCATCGGGCGACCAAGCTACTTGGGTAACGTATTCCGCAAGATTACCCCGCCACTGTGGTTTGAATAATACTTTGCCCTTGGCACCTACACCAGACATTGTTTAAAGTCCTCTCTCAGTTGGGCTTCATCCAGATTACGACCGATAAACACTAATTCATTTTTACGGGTTTCGCTTTCTTTCCAAGGGCGGTCTGGTTTACCATCAAGTAACATATGTACTCCCTGAAACACAAAACGTTCATCTTCCCCAGCAATATTCAAAATGCCTTTCATGCGGAAAATATCCACACCTTTGGTTTGTAATAGTTGACTCAACCAGTTCTTCAGTTTTTGTCCATCCAGTTCTCCAGATTCCACAATGGCAAAAGAGTAAACCGATTCATCGTGTTCGTGGGCATCTTCATTTAAAAATTCGGGGTCGATTTCCAAAGCACGATCTAAACTAAAAGCTTCCACCCCTAACAAGGCATCCATCGATAATTCAGAATTTTGAGTGCGATAGATTTTTGCCATCCCATTCATCCCTTTGATTTTGCTTTCCAATTCATTTAATTCTTCAGGACTAACAAGATCGGTTTTATTAAGCAGAATCACATCGGCAAAAGCAATTTGTTCCTGTGCTTCGTCTGCTGACCAATGTTGTTGGATATGTTTGGCATCAACTACGGTGACAACTGCATCTAAAGCAATCTTGTCTCGCAGATCTTCATCAACAAAGAAAGTTTGAATTACGGGGGCGGGGTCGGCTAACCCAGTAGTTTCGATCACCAAATGGTCGAATTGATGACGACGCTTCATTAAGTTACCGATAATCCGAATCAAATCCCCACGAACCGTACAGCAAATACAGCCGTTGTTCATCTCAAAGATTTCTTCATCGGCATCAATCACTAGTTGATTATCAATGCCCACTTCACCAAACTCGTTAACGATTACTGCTACTTTCTTACCGTGTTCGTGGGTAAGAATGCGATTGAGGAGAGTGGTTTTTCCTGCACCGAGATAGCCAGTCAGTACGGTTACAGGTACGCTATTAGTGGTTGTCGCTACCATAATCTAAATCTCTAAACTCTTTAGGGTATTGTAGGTGAAATTTTTGATTGTTATACCAATTCTCGCGCATTAGCTAGATAGCATATTTTGCTAAATCGCTAGATCAAATGCCAAACTTATCGATTTGTTCTTTAAGATAAGCCTGGGGTTGTTGAGGGTCGAGTGTGTCAAATCGAAGTTTTTCGACTTTCAACAATGCTTTGGGTGGATTTGCGCCAAGCTCCTCGGCTAATTCTCTAGCTAAGTCAGTCAGAAATATTTGTTGTCCGATTGTTTTGTAGTCAGCTTTTTCTTCTGGTAAGTAATCCCAGCGTACTAACTGAGTAGTAATCCAGGTAGCAAAGCTTTGCCAGGGATAGGGATCGAAATCAATGCGATCTGGTACGGTTTTTATATTGCCCAAGCCGTCGCTAAAAGTACCAGTCATCACTGATTCTAGGACATCTATTGGTTGATTGAGATATTTTTCTTCAGCGATCGCTCTGGCTACTTCAATCCGATTGGTTAGATTGCGGGCATAGCCAGCAGCCTGAATAATGGCTTTATTTAATGCTCTAAAGCTATTAGGATGTTGTTTAATCCAACTATCCCCCGCAGCAAAAGCACAGCAAGGATGACCAGGCCAAATATCTTTAGTTAAGATGTGGATAAAACCAATATCATCGTAGACCACTCTTTGAGTAAAGTTATCGGGCAAAATAAAGGCATCAATTTCGCCAGCTTTCATTTTAGAGATGGCAGCAGGGGGAGGTAAGACAGGGGTTTTAACATCAGTATCGGGATTTAAGCCACCACCAGCTAAGTAATAGCGCAGAATTAGATTATGGTTAGAGTAGTAGTAGGGAATGCCAATAGTCAAGCCTTTGAAGTCCGCAGCACTTTTAATTTTTCCCTTATGTTTGTTGGCAACTGCAATCCCCTGACCGTTATTATTTTCAATACTGGCAAGCTTCACAGAAAAAGCAGTGGCATCTAAACCCAAACTCATAGCGATGGGCATGGGTGCGAGCATATGATAAGCATCCAAGTCACCTGCAATTGCATCATCTCGGACTACTGACCAACTAGAATATTTTTTTAGCTCTACATTTAAGCCATGATCCTCATAGAAGCCCAACGGCTCTGACATAATAATCGGTGAAGCACAGGTAATAGGAAGAAACGCAACTTTGAGGTCAGTTTTTTCTAACGGACCTGTTCCAGCAGGCTCTTCTTCAATAGCTTGTTGATTATTACAACTTGCCAAACTAACTAAAGCAGCACCTATTGCCACATTTCGTAAAAATCGACGACGACTGAAACGACTGTTACTAAGAGTGTCATTAAAAAATTGTTCGGACTTATGACCAAAGGCTGCTGCGAAAGCTTCGTCTAAACCTCCTGCTTGCTTAATTAATTCATTGACTAATCGTTCCCGCTTAGGATTACCCCGTCCCGCCATTTTGAGAAATAAAGCCTTCTGTAAGTCAGCTTTGCTAATACTGTCAGCTAGATCGAGTGCTTGCTGGTTGTATAAACCCATTCTCATCAAATCATCAATTAGCTCATCAGGCTGACTGGGCATATCTGCCATAAACTTCCAGTGATCTTCAGTACTATGAAATTGACCGCAAACCAAGCATTTCAAAGCCAAATCTTTGATGTCTACACGATCGCAAGATAACTGTTCCCATTCTGTTGTCGTAGAGTTCTGGGCGTTAAAAAGCATAACTGGCAATTCTTACCTCATGGCTGTCGCATCCAATTATAGGGGCAGTTTACGAATAATAAATTATGCACCACTATTGATGTAACAAATTGTATTTATTTAAGTATTTAATTGCGTAATTATTAGTCTTAAAGATAGTGATTAAAACAGTTAAAATAAGCAAAATTATTAAGCACAATTATTTAGATATTTTTATTGCCAATCGTGTAATTTGTTACTGTAATTTTGCAAGCGATTGCTTAAATTTTTTCGTTGTTTTTCAAAACCCGCAGCTACCACAATGAGGCATACTCCTGCTAATAATCCCACAATCCATTTCAAGAAAGAATAAGTGAAAACGAGAATGATTAACTGATAGATTACGGTTAAAATTAGCGTAATTGTACCTGTGAATAAGAAAGCTCGAATTCTTAAGCCTAAACCACTAAAGATTAAACCAAGACTAATTAAACTAGGAATAACTCCTGTATCTTGATAAAAAAGAGCAGTTACGCAGAGAACAATACAACCCATAAGACGAATATAATGGCGTTGTTGACGATGGGTTTTAAAATCGGGATCGAATTGAGCAATATACAAAATTGATAAGCTAATAATTCCTGCTAACCAAATAGATTCAGTGTTATATTGCCAAACTAACCTCACAATTCCCCAGTTAATAAAGCCTAAGCTAACATAACTCCAACGGAGATTTTTTTGGTGATAGGCAATACGGAGATAAAAAATAGTAGTAGCTAACAAGCTAAGGTAAGAAATATCTTCTGCTGTAACCACAGCCATCAGCGCGGGAATAATTAAAGCAGTGCGTCGCCAAGGAGTAGCCCGCCAACCAAAGTTTTGCCAGGGTATTTGATAGATAGCTAGAGCAACCACACAGGTAAAAATAACCCGCAATGGATCGAATAGGCTCAGTTTGCTAATAATTAGGCGACTGTAAACTAAGGTAGCAGCAATTTCCACCAACCCCACATATACCCACCAATCATTAGCAGTATTCGTTGTTGTAGTTTCTGGTTCGCGATCTTTACCTTGAATCAAAGCATAAGCACCAAGGCAAAAGCTAGTAGCAATACTAATAGAGATTAAACGGGGGGTAGCACTTTCAATAGCTATACCCGCAGCAAGAATTTTCAGAATACTGCTAATTGCCCAGTGGATATGAGCAATCATAATAACTTGGGATAAATTAAGCGCAAAGATAGCTGTTTGTTGTCTTCGGCGATACCACCATGCACCCAAACGATAAGAAAATGCGATCGCTGCTGCTACTAATGCTAAAATAGTTAAACCATCCGCAGCACTACCCCCTGATGAGAGTTGCATCTGATAAATAACTAACTCATAAATACCGATAGATATCCCTGCAAAGGCGAAATATTTAGTAATTAGATTGGTTCTCGGCTCATCAAAATTAACGTTAATCAAAATAATTGCTGCACCAAAGGTTAATAGTCCCGTGTAAGCATTAAAATATGTTAGTCGTGGAAATATTCCCAAAATGCCATAAACCAGAGGAATATACATTAAGTTTAAGCTTACCCAAGATGAAGATGTTGTTTCTAGCCAACCCACCAAGAATAGAGATATTAAGCCTAAAATAATATTAGCAACGGCTAAAGTTAAATAATTACCACCTGTGGTTATGATTAATCCCGCTACGAACAATTCAATCAGCCAGACAAGGGCATATAAAATCAAGTTGTTAGGTTGCTTTCGATAACGCCGTACAATCGCGGTAGCAACTAAAATTATTGTTAGTAAGTACTGAGTCTGAATTTGAAACGCAGAAATACTAAGAGAAAGAATAGTCAGTAATAGTATTTCCAGTAAAATTAAAAATATCGCCCAATAGTCAGCAGCTTTGATATATTTTCTAATTAATTTCCCATTTATCGGCTCTGTTCCCACTCCCAATATTCCATGTCCAATCCGTTGAGAAATATAAGAAAATCTAGGAGTATCTAAAGTCTGTTGCAGATATTGACGAAACTGATACAAACCCAAAATGGTGACTGCGCCCACAACTAACCAATTCCAGTCGGTAGCATAACTATAAAGCACGCTAGCAATCAGACTTACACCAAAACCTACATGAATGACTGTTACGATTGTGTGACGCAGATTAAAGGCATTAACCAACATTAAAGCGATCGCTAATGCTAAACTAATAAATCTAGTTATAGGTTGCCCAATCACTAAGAATTGAGCCGAAATTAAAGCAGTACAACTGAGGATAGTCGCTAACCGACGCTGTTGTATCTTGCGGGTATATTTCGCAACGAGGGTTAGCATACCAGGATTAATCAACCATATTAATCCCCAAAAAAATGCACCAGGAGTAGGGTTGGTTTCGATTTGTGAGAAAAAACAACTATAACTAATTGCCCCCAATAATAAACCAAAATACCAACAGCTTTGCTTCAGTAGGAATAAATAATGAAAGTTAGATTTAATTCTCGGCTGCTTTACGAAACTAATATAGATACCCAACTCCGCAGCCATCAATAAAGTTAAAATACTTCCCCAAACGCCTTGACTCAAATTAGGAAAAATAACAGAGATTGCATTGGTGAGACTGACTAATCCCAATAAATGAGTCAAGTAAATCAGAGAAATTCTCAAGGGTTGACGAATCCAAGCTACATAACCGAGAGTAATAGTAGATAATAGTAAATTTAGCGATCGCCAAGTGGGATTAGAAAAGCTAAGATAGGTTAAGACAATACCCAAGATTAAAGTTAAACCTTCGGCAAAGGAAGCCAAGCTGGTTTTTTGATGACGATATAACCAAGTTGCAATCCAAACAAACAATATTACATAAGGAAAGAGAGTTACCCCAAAAACTGATTCGGGAAAATATTCAGTTTGACTAATTCTAATTCCCAGATCGAGTGCGTTGCTACGTAAACTAAGGGGAATTAATTCTTTAGAAATATAGAGAGTTTGTAAGCCAATCAAAAAGATTGCGGTTAAATCCCGTTTACGCCAATAAAGAGTTAATCTTTGACTAAATAAATGAATTGCTAAAGCACTAATTCCTACAGTTTGCCAGAAAAATAATGCTTGGGAAAGTCCTGCTAATAGAGAGCCTAACCAAGTTCCTGTCAGGATAATAATACTAATTATTTGAAAAATTTTACTCAAAAAAGCATTAGTGAGGGACTTATTCCCTTCAAGGGCAGAGCTTGTAAGCGGAGTAATTTGCTCTGCTTGCTGTTTATTCTCTTCAGGCTCAAGAGTCTTTGCTTTTCTTTCTATAGTTAAATATATGGTTGCTAATAGCCAGCTAAATAAGGCAATCGCTAGCAAGTAATTAGGTATTAGTATTTCATTTCCTAATAATTCTCGAAGTAATAATAATAGCCAAGCTGTAAATAAAAATAATAACTTATTTGTCGGGTATTGTTGTTGAGAAAGCAACCCAAAATAGTGAATTAAACTAATACTAATAATTCCACTATAGATAGCTATGATGGGTATTACATCAATTTGCCAAGCCAGATGCAAATAGCTAAATAACAAGAAAAAAGGTAAAAAATATTGATTGCGTCTTTGAGGTTTAAACTGTAGATAGGTAGTACCCGTTAAAGTAATAAAAGCGACTATTATAGTGAGCCATTCTAAGATATTATTGCCCAAACCAAGCTTATTAATCGCCCAAAAATTGATTGGTACCAGTAAAACTGCGATCGCTTTTAATGTTTGAGAAGTTAACTTTAAATTGTCTTGTTGACTCGACCAAAAACCAATACCCCAAAAACTAAAACTATAAATTAAAAGAATCAAATATTGTCCAAATCTAGGGAAATTATTCCACTGACTCGCTGCTAAAACACCAGAAGAAACAACAACTAAAAATATTCCTAAAAATAGTAACCAGCGTATACTTAACTCATCTAAAAAACTTTGCCATAATTGCGTAACAACATTAGGTTTTGTAGTAACTTTTTCTGAATTTTCATTAGATATTGATTGTCTATTTTCTGGGATAGCTGCAATAGCTTCTACTACTTGTTTTGCAGGTAAAGTACAACTCAAATGTTGACGACAGATATTTTTAACTTGAGCTTCGCTAATTAAATTTAACTGTATCCATTGATCTAAACCTTGTAACAATTCAGGTCGGTCATTCTTAACGTATATCTCTAGATTTAACCAAGGATTATCCTGATACTGTTTTTGGCGTTTATCATTTGGGGGCATAAGAAAAGAAAATAACTTACATTTTACTTATATCCTAAAACCTTGCTTTTTTTGCTTAAATGAAAAGTGTAATCATTTAGAAGATTCCGAGCTTTAAGCGTCCAAAAATCTTTTAAATAGGGGTTTAAAACGACCGTGTATTCGCCAAGATGATTGAAAACGTGAGTTTTCCCAGTTCTTTAGCTGATATTAATGATTTCGATAATGGAGAGACAAGATGACAGCAATTCTTTACAAATGGTCACTGGACGAGTGGCACGAGCTAATTGACTCTGGAGTGTTGGAGGGAAAACCAGTTGAATTTCTGGAAGGAGATATTGTCGAGATGAGTCCAGAAGGTGTTGAGCATAGTTATACTAATCAGTCCATAGCTGATTACCTCAGAAAACTACTCATTGGTAAGGCACATATTAGAGATGCTCATCCCATCACTCTAGATAACAGCGAACCAGAGCCAGATATAGCTATAGTTCGTCTACCAGAAACTATATACCGTAATCATCATCCTTATGGTCAAGATATCTATTGGCTGATTGAGGTGCGACCCCGCGCCGACGTAAGGCGCAAGGGAACGCGCACCTTTGAAGTATCAAATAAAACTTTAAAGAAAGATCTAGAGCAGAAAATTATTACTTATGCTCGTAATGGCATACCTGAATATTGGGTAATCGATCTCAAGAACAAAAAGTTAATTGTTCATGCCAAACCGAATCAAGATAATTATTTGCAAGTTACTGAATATCAGTCTGGTACAGTTACTCCTCAAGCTTTTTCTGGTATCCAAATTGGACTTAACGAACTTTTATTGTTTTAACTATAGTTATTTTAATTAGTCTCTTGAGGAATTTAACTTCTTGGTTTATGTCTAGATAGCGATCGCTATCTAGTAAAATAAAGTCAAATATGCTCGCTTGTTCATTGCCACGATTACTTTGATGATTTCTCTTCCTTTTACCAATGTTTAACAACGCAAGGAAATTAATTGAAATGACTATAACAGCAAATGATATTCAAGAATTAGTCGATTTTTTACCTATTTTTTATGTCCCAGAATTTCAACCGATAGAAAAATGGAATTTCAAAAATCCTGATGGTACTTCGATTGCTCCATATCCTATTTATACTGAATCAGTAGAACATTTTTTCAGATTAGCATCAAAATCATGTTGGTTTGTTTCTGTATCCAAACGTTTCGATTCCAAAATTCTAGAAGACGGCAAATTTATCAATAATGCCTCATTAAAAGAAATAAAAATTATGCTTGATTACTTTCTACGGGCAGAACGTTACTGTGATGGTTTCTGGGCTAGTTTGATTAAAGACGGGACAATTTGCGCGCTTTTAGAACGTCTTAAGGAGATTAAAAAAGAATACAGATAATCAACTTGAAATTTTAAGATAATTCTTGCATAAATATTTTGTGGTCTGGTTAAAAGTTATTTCTATCTCAATTTTTGACAATTAAAATCGTAAAGAATTAATTAATTTTTTCACCCAAATATTATCATTGGAGTCCCAACTAATCAGTCCAAACTCCAGAACCAATTCCAACGAATAAAGTTATAACCTTGAGGATACTTATCTAACAACGAACAATTGCCTCTAATCTATTTCCTTTTGCAAATCACCATAACATAATAGAACAGGAAAAAAGATTAAGGAGTAAATTTAAGATGCTTTCTCAGTGGGAATGTTTTTTAAAAAATTTGGGTGAATGGCATGGCTCGTTTACTCGCTTGTCTGCCAAGGGTGAAGAAACAGAAGATACCCCTAGCATTGTCACTTTAGAAGGACGACAAGATAATCAAGCAGTATATCAGGTTGTCCATTATATGCCTAAAGATCGACCAACCCGCGATGTTGAAGTTAACTATAATTCTACTTCTCTCAATCGCAGTATTTTATTCTTTGAAGATGGGACTTTTTGCCAAGGAAGTATGCAGTGGAGTCCTTACAGTCAGTTTGGTGCTGAATTTGGTATCATAGAAGGCGATCGCAGATTACGGATGGTAGAACTCTACAATAGCTCTAGTAGTTTAGAAAAAGTAGTTTTAATTAGGGAAAAATTACCCAATAGTCAAACCCCTGAAAGACCTCCATTAGAGGTAGATAATCTTGTCGGTGAATGGCAAGGGAAAGCGATAACTATGTATGCCGACTTACGCAATCCCGATACCTTTGAGACTCATCTCACAATTACCAAATTCAGCGATCGCTATATCCAACAAATTCTTAGTTTTGGCGATCGCAATATAACATCTACAGCCAAAATTGAAGGGAACCGCTTATTATTTGAAAATAGCAATCTCCCCATACAAATTTTATTATTACCCGATGGTGCATCTTGTAATTGCCCTCTGGAAACTAAACTAGGTCATCATTTTGTTTTAGAAATGGGTTGGTTATTAGAACCAAATCGCCGTAAAAGAATTATGCGTAGCTTTGATGATAAAGGTGCTTGGACAAGCTGTACCCTAGTAACAGAGACTAAAATTAGTTAGTTAGGAAAATACAGTGAATTCTGTTTATAGATGGAAAAAATTAAAATTGTTGTAGTTGAACCCGCAGGAGCATTAAACATTGGCTCAATTGCTCGTGTGATGAAGAATATGGGATTAACTCAATTAGTGTTAGTCAATCCAAGATGCAATCCTGTAGGAGAAGAAGCCCGTCAGATGGCGGTTCATGCTCAAGACATCTTAGATAATATTGTAGTTGTCGATAGTTTGCCCATCGCTCTCCAAGAATGCCAAAGAGCAATTACGACTACGGCTCGTCCTCGCGCTTTATTCACAGATTTAGAATCACCGAGAAAAGCACTTCCTTGGTTGATTGAGCCTAATGTTAACTCTGCTCTCATCTTTGGTCCAGAAGACCGAGGATTAAGTAATCAAGAACTCAATTATGGACAGCGATTTGTTGGTATTCCCGCCAATCCTGTTTATTCTTCCTTAAATTTAGCCCAAGCGGTGGGAATTTGCGCTTATGAACTCTATCAAGCATTTTTAAGCCAAAATATTGACAAATCACCAGCTTATGCTAACTTACAAGAGAATCCAACAAATAATAACAATTCAGTTTCATCACAGGATGCACCAGTTGAAGCAGTAGAAGCTTACTACGATAATCTAGAATCTTTACTGTTAGATATTGGTTATCTCTATCCCCATACAGCAGCGACTCGTATGGCAAAGGTTCGACGCTTATACAATCGTTCCTACTTGAAGTTAGAAGAAGTATCAATGTTGCGAGGAATGCTGCGTCAAATTCGTTGGGCAATGAATCGGAATCGACCATAAGTGTTTCACTATTCAGATTTAGGAGTTAGGCGTGAATCGAGAAGTCAAAATCAACCTTTTGTTTCCTTCCAAAAAAAATAATCATCAGCCTAAAACATCTGTTAAGCAAGATTCTCGTCTTAACAGTGAAAACTCCCAGCTTCGCTCTTCTGAAAAAGGGACAATTCCAGCCGTCAAAAAAGTTCGTCATCCTCAAACAAAACCTCTCAAAAAATCTTCTGTGCCAAAAAGACGCAAATTACGTGAGGGGCTGACCCCGCCCTCGAAGGGCAGGGCTTGTATGCCCCGTCAAACCAAGAAGCAGCGTCAACTAAATCTTTTCCCTAAAATTACCATTCCTACACCTGTAGCTTTTTTGTCTCGCCTCACCATTTTGACAGTAGGCATTAGCACGATTCTCGGTTCTGCTATATCTATGACTAATTCTTTTAATACCAATCCTACCGTTAAAAAGCCAACTTCTTCGATAACTCAAACTATCACAGAAACAAAATTATCTCAGTTAAAAAACCTGTTTTCCGTAATTTCTGTTGGTCAAGAAATAGTTCCTCTCCAAAAACAACTGCAAATCCTAACCGATCGATATCCCCAACTAGAACCAGGAATTCTGATTGCAGACATTGAAAGTAAGGACTATGTCAATCTGGGAGGAACAGATACATTTGCTGCTGCTAGTACAATCAAAATCCCCATATTGGTAGCTTTTTTTCAAGATGTTGATGCAGGTAAAATCAATCTTAATCAGCCTTTTACCATTACCAAAGAAAGTATTGCTGACGGTTCTGGCTATATGCAATATCAGCCAATAGGAACAAAATTTAGTGCCTTAAAAATTGCTAGCAGCATGATTACAGTGAGTGATAATACTGCCACTAATATCTTAATCGAACATTTAGGAGGAAAAAAAGCTTTAAATCAAAGATTTGCCGATTGGGGTTTAACAACTACACAAATCAGCGATCGCTTACCCGATAAACAAGGTACAAATACGACTAGCCCTGAAGACTTGAGTAACTTGTTGCTGAAAATAGACCGAGGTGAATTAGTATCTCTGGCTTCGCGCGATCGCATCTTGGCAATTATGAAACAAACAGAAAGAAATACCCTATTACCTCAAGGTTTAGGCAAGGATGCAGCCATAGCCCACAAGACAGGTACTCTTCTTTCAGTCTTGGGAGATACAGGTATTATCTATACACCCAATGGTAAACGCTACATTGCTTCTGTTTTAGTTAAAAGACCAGATAACGATCCTCAAGCAGAATCATTGATACAGGAAATATCTCGTACTGCTTATCAACACTTTAAGCAAAAACCACCACAGTCTAGTGAAGCATTTCAAAAGCCACGCCCTTTTCTGGCAGAATAATTATCTCTCTTAAAAAGCTATGTTAGGATGATTGTGACCAACGGGATGTAGCGCAGCTTGGTAGCGCATCGCTTTCGGGAAGCGGAGGTCGAAGGTTCAAATCCTTTCATCCCGATACTTATTTGTACAGTGACTAATTATTTGTCGTTGGAGTCAAATTGATGTCATGGAGACTAATTACTTGTTGTTGAGCCAAATTAGCGTCGTCTAGAAGGTAGTGACAAAATCTTGTCGTCTTAATCCCGAAAGCGATGCGCCTTTCAATCCATCCTAATATACTTGTAAAATTTTTACCCCTTTCAAACCAACCCATCGCAAAATGGTCGTTGAAACTCTGTAAGCTGAAATAGTTATTAAGACTCATTTCCAGGGTCAATTTTGACAAACCTCAAAAAAAATCCTTTATTTTTTGCTGCATTACAGTAAAAACTATTTTATCAAAAGTCTTAAAAGCTTATCAGGCTAGACTTGTAGCATTTTGTCGAACCTTCTAGGGATTTCGCCCACGCTTAGGTTCGTCAAAAAACAGAAAAAATGAGGATGGATTCCTCCTTGCTCGGAGGTGATTCAGTAGCGATCGCTGTAGTATATCTACACCACTTATTGCTGGGGGCGCACCTTATTCCTATCAAAAGATAGCAGCATCAGGGCGGACAGCTACTAGGGTCAGAAAGCATTCTGCCTACCGACAGTAAAACTAACCCGCATTTAACATAGTTCAGAGGTTCAATTAGAACATGACCTACGGCGCGATTTGTTTGTCAATAATTATATTTGATTTTCAAGGTTCAAAATGATTGGTTAAAAATTATTTACGCTCGCTATATGCTTTTAACGCAATATCTTTAGCTTGTTCAGCAGGACTACCACGAATAGATTGTTTAGTTTCTTCCGTTACAATTAGAGCTTTAGCTGCCTGTGCTTTGATATTTTCTATTAATCTGCCATAGCTCCAGTTATGAATCGGTATTGTTTGGCGTATTCTTTTTGTTTTTCAGTACAGCCAGGAATCTTTTCTTCTGCTCTAAATTGAACTTCCGTTTGAATGATTTCTCTAATATTTTCAATTTTCGGGATAACGATACTTCCCACTTGATATTCTTTCGCTAATTTAACGTTCGCTTTAGCTAGAAGACGGTCGATATATTGACCCAATTCTGATTACCAAATTTATTATTAGCGGGACTTAAACAAAAATTAAGCCCAAACAAAGCCACAACTGGCTTTATAAGCTGCAAATACGTGCTGATTTTGGTTCAGCCATTCGACAAAACGATACGGACATCTCACGATTCTGAGGAGACCTCAGAATTCGTGTCCTCAAGATATAGCTGTACGAAATGGCTGTCTTAGCTTCAGGAAATGTATCCAACG
>NZ_LR213879.1 GCF_900659865.1 Hyella patelloides LEGE 07179 | reverse complement strand
TTACTGAACTATCACCTTTCTCGATCGCGCTGACTATCTTCTCTCGAAAATCCACCGAATAAGCTTTCATTTACGATCTACTTTTACAATGCTTGATTGTCCCACATTTAGATGCAAACCGCTGTATCTTCATCTTCTTCAATGATAATATTAATTTTGTAGGGCATTTTAAACCAGTATTTAGCAATAATCTAATTTTACTATCTTTGTTGTATCTGCCAAGATGTAGAAATTTATGTATTTTAACCCTACATAGAGCCAAAGAGCGATCGCTTTTTTTGGTTTCTACTTTTAATTTAATCTATATTAAACATATACTAAATAGTTACCTTTAATATTAAGTATTTTTGTATTAAAAGTAAATAAATATCTTTCAGAATAACTCAATTAAATTTGCAGATAAAGTCAGCTATATACTATGAAAATACGAAAAAAATTCCTATTTAGGGGTTTGATATTTGTTAGTTTTTCTATTTTGTTTTTTACTCCTGCTAATGCTGAATATAAACCAAATATCGGAGATACTGAAATTCAAAATCAATCTAATGATGAACCTATGAACAATTATAATTTACGTAATCGTCAGGAATTTCAGCCAATAAAACTAGAAATAAACAATACAAAATTAAAACCTTTTCCTGTACTATTACGAGATTCTATTAATAGTTATTCAGGTGGATTTAACAATTATCATACAGGTGATTATGGACAAAAGCTTATATTAGAATTTAGAATAAATTTTTGATTAAAAATTATTAAAATCAAAAAATAGTCAAATAATAAGTTTAACAGTTGACTCTATAAATTATATCTGTTTGAAAGAATGAAGGCTAAAACAAGAAATAATATTTTTTGATTTATCTTCTGACAATGAACTGAGAGTCTATAAAAAAAAGATTGATATATTTAATCTTTGTCATGTTTTATGTGTCTAATGTAATACTTTTCTACTTATTGATTTTACTGGCTTTCAGCAATAGACATTTGCCAAAAATACACTGAAATATTTAATCTGCCACAGTAAAGTTGCGCATCACGTTTTGTATTCATTTCTATCTATATTTACAATAGTTTAATTATAATAATTAAACTATTTTGATAATTTTATTTTTGTCATATTTGTAGAGTTAAGAGTGATTTTCCCAAGTTTTCATTAATTTCAATCAATAAGAAATAAATTTTAAATTGCAATATCTCTATGTCAGTTATATTAATAATTATAATTAGGTATTTGTGTTAACAATATATATAGATAGTGATTGCTGATTAGACAACAATTAGCCTTAAGCGATCGCATATAGCGACAATTATTTTATTTTGAATTAAAAAAAAGAGTTGGTAAAGCTAGATATATAAGTTACATTGACCTATACAATAGTAAGTTGCTTATTGCTGTTAACGAATTAACCTGCATTCAATCCTCCATTCATGAGTGACAACCAATCCAATCTATCTACCCAGTACGATCCCAAAGCAACAGAAGCTAAGTGGCAAGAATATTGGGAATCACGAGAAGTATTCAAAGCCTATACCAACCATTCTGGTGAACCATATTGTATTGTAATTCCGCCACCAAACGTTACGGGTAGCCTACACATGGGACACGCTTTTGAGGCATCTTTAATAGATACCTTAACTCGTTACCACAGAATGATTGGGCGCAACACTTTATGGTTGCCAGGTACAGATCATGCGAGCATAGCAGTTAGCACTATTCTAGATAAGCAGCTAAAAGCGGAAAGTCAAACCAAACAGGATTTAGGTAGAGAAGAATATCTTAAACGAGCCTGGGCATGGAAAGAGCAATCAGGAGATACTATTGTTAACCAGTTGAGAAGCCTGGGGGTTTCTGTTGACTGGACAAGAGAAAGATTCACTATGGATGAAGGGTTATCCCATGCAGTTAAAACTGCTTTCATCCAACTATATGAAGAGGGTTTAATTTATCGGGGAAATTATTTAGTAAACTGGTGTCCCGCTTCTGAATCAGCAGTATCTGATGTTGAGATTGAAAATAAAGATGTTGATGGTCATCTCTGGTATTTCCGCTATCCTTTAACTGATGGTAGTGGCACTTTAGAAGTAGCGACAACTCGCCCTGAAACCATGTTAGGAGATACAGGAGTTGCTGTTAACCCTAATGATAAGCGTTACCAAGATTTGATTGGGAAGACTGTTACTTTACCCATTGTGGGGCGGGAAATTCGGATCGTTGCTGATGAATTTGTCGATATGGATTTTGGGACAGGATGCGTTAAAATAACCCCCGCTCACGATCCTAATGATTTTGAAATGGGTCAACGCCACAACTTACCCGCGATCAATATCATGAATAAAGATGGCTCTTTGAATGAAAATGCAGGAGAGTTTGCCGGACAAGATCGCTTTGTAGCACGCAAAAATGTGGTTAAAAAGTTACAAGAGTTAGGGGTTTTAGTCAAAACAGAAGACTATAGCCATAGCGTACCATTCAGCGATCGCGGAAAAGTACCCATTGAACCTTTATTATCTACGCAATGGTTTGTCAAAATAGAGTCATTGAGTCAAAAAGCCTTAAAATTTCTTGATGAAAAAAACGATCCTCGCTATGTACCCGATCGCTGGAAAAAGGTTTATCGTGATTGGTTAGTTAAACTTAGAGACTGGTGTGTCTCCCGTCAGTTATGGTGGGGTCATCAAATTCCTGCTTGGTATGTTGTTTCGGAAACCGCAGGAGAAATTAAAGATGATACTCCCTTTGTAGTGGCATATAACGAAGAAGAAGCAGAAAAAGAAGCTGTAGCTAAGTATGGCGCAGATATTACCCTCAAACAAGAGCCTGATGTTTTAGATACCTGGTTTTCTTCTGGTTTATGGCCCTTTTCTACTATGGGATGGCCCGAAAATACTCAAGATCTAGAAACTTATTATCCTACATCTACCCTGGTTACAGGCTTTGATATTATCTTCTTCTGGGTTGCTCGCATGACCATGCTGGGGGGACACTTTACAGATAAGATGCCTTTTAGTGATGTTTATATTCACGGGCTTGTTTTAGATGAAAAAGGACAGAAAATGTCCAAAACTAAAGGCAATGGTATCGACCCCCTATTAATGATCGATAAATATGGTGCTGATGCGTTGCGCTTTACCCTCATTAAAAAAGTAGCTGGTGCAGGACAAAATATCAGCTTCGATTATGACCGTGACAAAGATGAATCCATATCTGTAGAAGCTTCTCGTAACTTCGCTAACAAGCTGTGGAATGCTGCGCGATTTGTCATGATGAATCTAGATGGTAAAACCCCCAATGACCTTAATTCTGCGGGAATAGTTGAATCATCCAATCTCGAAAAAAGCGATCGCTGGATTGTATCTCGTTTCTTGCAAACCGTTAAACAAACTAGAGAGCAAATTACTGGTTATAGTTTAGGAGAAGCAGCCAACGGACTCTATAACTTTATTTGGGGTGATTTCTGCGACTGGTATATCGAGTTAGTCAAATCCCGTCTCTGGGAAGACAAAAACGCTCCCACTCGTCAAATAGCACAGCAAACATTAGCATATATCCTAGAAGGAACGCTCAAATTATTGCATCCATTCATGCCTCATATTACCGAGGAAATTTGGCAAACCCTTACCCAGGCTAAAGGTAACCAAGTAATTGCTTTACAGTCTTATCCTGAAGTAACAGACAGTTTAATTGATACCTCTTTAGAGTCTAGCTTCGAGTTGGTGTTTGGTGTGATTCGTACTATTCGTAACCTCCGTGCTGAAACTGCTATTAAACAAGGATCGAAAATTACCACAATTCTGCAAACAGAAAGCGACACCGAAATTGCTAGTCTGCAACCAGTTACCGACTATATTAAAAATATTGCCAAAATAGAACAACTGACTATTACTAAAACTCTACCAGAAAATCTCGGACAAGTAATTGTTAGTGTATGTGGCACAGTCCAAGTTATTATACCCTTGACAGGAATCGTAGATATTACAGTACTGCGTAGTAAATTAGAAAAGAATCTCGCTAAAGTAGGGAAAGAAATAAAATCTTTATCTGGTCGTTTAAACAATACTGGTTTTGTTAATAAAGCACCAGCAGAGGTTATTCAAGCTGCTAAAGAATCCTTAGCAGAAGCTCAAAAACAAGCATCAATATTGCAAGATCGTTTAAAAAATCTTGAATAAATATTAAGTAGTCTTTATTACCAGCAATCGCCATAATTCAAAGGTCTTACTAAATGAAATAGCTATATTCAATCGTTTTTATTTCAGACAGAACAAACTAACCAAAAAATCATTAATCAAGATGTCATTTAGTGATGTTACACTTAGCGCAAGTTCAAAAAAATCCGACTTCAGGAAATCTCGAACTACAAGTAATTGCTTCCCAAATAGATGATAGTGTTTGGGAAGTAGACAACTCCACACTTATTCCTCTGACAGAGGAAATTTCTCTGGTAGAAAGTGCATTAGTTTTATTGGAAAAAGAATCAGATAATAGTATTACTAAGATTCAGCCAGCTACAGACTGGATTCTTAGTTTGTTGCAAAAACATTTCACTAAAAATGCTATTAGTCCCCAATTAGTAGCAGCAGAACAATCTAAAATAGAAGAATGGCGACAAGAAATTACAGTGCAGAATTTGGAACTAAATAGACGTTTTTTAGAAATTGAAACTCGTCGCGAGCAGTTACAAGAGTTAGAGCAATCTTTAAAACACGAACAAGAACAACTGCAATTAATGGCAAATCGCTTAAAACAACAATTTTAAATTATTGATCGTTTAAAATTTATGGTTTCAATTGATTATTTTGTAAATATAAAATTTAAAAGAGTTACAAATAATTGCGAATTGTTGCACTTTGAGACTCGATCGTTGAAGTATTTCTATCTCACTGATTACTGATTACTAATTACTGAAAAACACGAGGTAACTCAATCAAAAATAGTGTGACATCTGGTCTGCTCTCTACAGTAATTGTTCCCTGTATTAATTCTAGTAGTCTCTTGACTAGATATAACCCTAACCCAGTTCCTCCATGTTGCCAGGGGTCGTTATTAGGAACACGATAAAAACGTTCAAAAATACGCTTTTGTTCTTCAGGGGGAATTTCAATCCCCGAATTACGAATACTTAAATTGATTGTTTTTTCGGTAGCTGTAGCTTTGATTAAAATTGTTTCTTGTGCTGGAGTATATTTGCAAGCATTATTAATTAATTCTTGAACAATTCTTTCTAAAATAAAAGGATCGCCTTTCCATGATGGTAAATCTGAAGCAATCTCTATCATTAATTGTTGTTGCTGCGTTTCTGCTCGCTCTTGAAAGGGTTTAATAATTTCAGGAATCCAAGTTTGTAGATCGATCCAATCCATTACCAAAGTTTCTGCTTGAGCATCTAAATGGCATAAAGTAAGTAAGTCATCAATTAACTGATTTTGTCGGTTGCAAGATTGACGAAAAATAGTCAACACTCTCTGAAACACAGCAGATCGAGGTTGAGGATATTCGGTCAACAAAAGTTTCTCTAATGTTTGCACTGCTAATTGAATTCTACTCATTGGCGATCGCAATTCATGGGAAATCGTCTTCAAAAAATCGTCTTTAAGGCGATTCAGCTTTGCCAATTCTTTGACTTGTATTTGAGATGTTTGATAAAGTCTTGCTTGACGAATTGCGATCGCACACTGGTTGGCAATTTGCTCTACTAGCTTAATTTCCCAAGGGTTAAAGATTTCTTCTGGTGGTCTGAATAACCAGAGACTACCCATAATATTAATTGGCTCTTGATTGTCAAATATCGGACAAACTAAACAAGTTCTTTGTTCATTAGCTGAATCCTTTTGAGTGATTTGAGTTACAAACTGCAAGGATATTTTTTGTACTAATTGCCGATAAATACGATCGAAATCAGCAATTTGTCTGAAGATACCTTCTGTTGAATTAATGATTCTACCTTGTTCGTTGACAATTATCGAGCCTTGGCGATTTTGGCTTTGCTGAGGCTCTGCGCGAACAGCAGAGAGGGTGCATTCGCGATCTTTATTATAAAATTCAATCTGACAACCATTAAGAGCTAAAACTCTAATTAATTCATGGGTAATGGTTTCGAGAACTTGTTGTTCATTCAGACTATCCCTAATTCTTTCGGTAATACGTCTAATGGAAGCTTCAGAACCTAAAGCCTGTTGCAACTTAGTTTCTACTTGTTGACGAGAGCATATTTCTGCTTGTAATTCTTGATTGCGATCTAGTAAGTGCTGACGAACATCACGTAATGTTAAATGAGTTTTGATGCGAGCAATCACCTCTTGTCGATCTATAGGTTTGGTGATGTAGTCTACACCCCCCACAGCAAAACCTTCAATCTTATGAGTGGTTTCTGATAAAGCAGTTAAGAAAATGATGGGAATTTCTCTAGTAAATTTTTGACTTTTTAACTGACGACAAATCTCAAAGCCATTAATATCAGGCATTAAGATATCTAACAAAATTAAGTCAGGAGTCATCCTTTTTTCGTCTTGAGAAAGCAGGACTTGGGGATAACCGCCTTCATCGGTCAGAGAATTAATTATTTTTAAGGCTCGCTTGCCATTTTGAGCCAACAAGACAGTAAATCCTGCGTTTTCTAAATAGGCAAATAACACCTGAAGATTACTAGGAGTGTCATCCACAACCAACACTGTCTTAAAATCAGCAGCTTTGAGGTTCATTAACTAATATCGGAAAAAGCAGGTTTATACATTTTCGCTATTCAAACTTCAGTAGCTAGCGCGATCGCCGTCTAGAGAGCAGAAATGGGGTTGAGCATCGAAGTATATTCTAGATTTTATCCAATTACAGTGCTTTTCTCAAATCTGATAATTTTTTCAATTAGTCGTTAACAATTATATCAAGTGTTGATAATTACTTTAACTTTAAATAAAGTTTTCCCCTATTTCCCCCTCATCCACAACAAATAAGCTGTTCAATCGAACCTAATACTGGTAGTTATTGGTGAAGTGATTGGCTTTTCGTTATTCTTTAGTTACTACGAATGAACATAGATAATTTATTTCCTGCTAGCTGTAACCTAATTACCATTGGTGACAAGTTAAGAAAAAGTACAAATTGTCAAATGTACTGAAACGAGGGAGTTAACAGCATTCTAAACTCGATAGTGGAAAGAGATTGGTAATATTGGCGAACGCTAATAACGAAATGGCACATTCACAGAAAAGTATCAGAGATCATGCTCGAAATAGAACTCATCCAAATGTCGATAACGAAGCAATTTCGCGGCAATTAGAACAATTGTTGAAGCCTTGTGTTTACAATCAGCTATCCTATTATCGCTCATTGGGAATGAGAGAGAGAATTTTAGGATTGCCTCTAATGCTGGCAGCAGTATTAACTCTTGTTTGGAGGCAAGTACCTTCGGCGAGGGAACTAAATCGAATGTTAGCCAGAGAAAATTTGCTCTGGGCAAAAGTTACGAAAGTGTCTCAACAAGCTTTATCTCAGAGACTGTTAACGTTTCCTGCTTCAATGTTTGAGCGTGTCTTGACTGATTTGTTAGTCACTCTCAACCAGAAGTGGCATCAAAGAAAAAAGCGAACTCTGCCTTTGAGTGTGAATTATGCCAACCAACATTTTGAGCGACTGTGGATTGTTGATGCTTCAACATTGGAGGCATTGTTTCGCAAGCTCAAAAGTCTTGAAAATTCCAACTTGGGTCAACTAGCAGGGCGAATTTGCGCTGTTGTAGACCTTGAAACTCGTTATCCAGTACAGACTTGGTTTGACGAACGACCCTATGCTCACGAGAGTAATTTTGTGCCAAACTTGCTCGAACTAGTTACGCCCAAAACATTGCTGCTGCTAGACCGAGGATTCTGGCATTATCGCTTGTTCGAGCAGCTAATCCTAGCTCAATCTGATTTTATTACTCGACTCAAATCCAACGCTAAATATGAATCAATTTCAATCCTCAGCCAGTCTTCAACTCATCGAGATACTTTAGTCCGTCTGGGTACTGGTTATCAAGGTAATCCGATTCTCGCTCTGCGTTTGGTCGAGATTCGTCACGGTAATAATTGGTATCGCTATCTGACTTCAGTACTCCATCCTGATGTCTTACCTCCATATGTTGTGGGCGATCTTTACTCCCGTCGTTGGCGTATTGAAGAAAGCTTTCTTAAACTCAAGCGTTTGTTAGGTCTAAGTTATCTTTGGACTGGCTCGATTAATGGTATTAAGCTCCAACTCTGGGCTACATGGCTTTTTTATGTAATTCTGATTGATTTGTCTGATGAGGTTGCTGACGAGTTGAGTTTGCCTATGAATTCTATTTCTGTCGAAATGGTTTTTCGCGGAATTTATCACTTTACCCAAGCCTTGAATCAAGGAAATGTTACTGGTATTGTTAGCTATTTAACCGCACCTGAAAATCATGACTTGGGGGTAGTCAAATCCTCTCGCCCAAAACGAGCTAAACCACCGCTTGATTTATCTCCGAGTCCCTCTTGACAACTGGCTTTCAGCATTAACTTGTCACCAATGCCTAATTACCTATTACTTATTGCATAATTTATGGGCTACACCTTACCTGTATTCGCTTGTGCTTCTGCCATTGCAGCTTTCCTTCATTTACAAAAAGTTAAGACCAAAGAATTTGTTACAGTAGACTTGATTAAACCACCACAAAAAGTTGATATTTCCATCGAACAAGTAGCTAGACTTAATTCACAAACTGCTTTAGCCATTACCCGCAGCGACCCAGGAGAGCATTTAGATATTACGCGTAACACTCCAGTATGGGCATTAGTAAGTATTGAACAATCATTAATAGATAGTCCGCAAATTGAGATTGAGGGAGGGGAAGGAATTGGCATTCAAACCCAGAATAACAACCAAGCAGCCATTTACAGTTACGCCAAAGAATTAATTATTCATAATTTGCAATCTTTATTGAAAAAGTCCGAAAAAATTGTAATCAGAATTATTCTTCCTGAAGGTCGTAAACTGGGCTTGAAAACATCTAATTCAGCTTTCGGAGTAGTAGAAGGTTTATCTTTATTAGGTACAACAGGTATTGTGCAACCTCTGACTGCACCCAGTCAGCTAGAGGCATATCAAACGGAATTAGTGGCTAAAGCAAAAAAACATGATTTTTTAATATTTTGTATTGGGGAAAATGGTTTAGATTTGGCAACTAAATGGGGTATAGATCCCGATAAATTAGTAAAAACAGCTAATTGGCTTGGCTCAATGCTGGTTACCGCAGCAGCACATCAGGTAAAATCAATTATCTTGCTTGGTTATCATGGGAAATTAATCAAACTAGCTGGCGGAATTTGGCATACCCATCATCATTTAGCCGATGGTCGTTTGGAAATTTTAACCTCCTATTGCGCTCGTTATGGTTTGGAAACTACCAAAATTGAACAAATAGCTGATAGTGCAACTACAGAATCGGCTTTGCAACTATTAAGACAATGGGACGGGGAAGATAACAGTAATCGAGTAAAATCAATTTATAAAGCGATCGCAGAATCGATAGATCGACGCTCTCAAGCATATATCAGCAAGCATACAGAACAAACAACTCAAGTAGGTTCTATTCTATTTGATCGCCAAAGAAAAATTATTCAAAAAAGCCTATATGCCGAAAAAGAATTTACCAAATTATGTTAGCATTATGGGTATATTTAGCTACAAGGCTGATAAAAGTTAGTATATACCGCAAGTATTGTAACCTAAAAAAAATCAGCCTGAAGTGTAAAGCTTACCTTTTGTAATTATTTTTTACTCGTTCATCTACACAAACTACCTAAATATATAGTGACTATCCAGACAGAATCGGTTGCGACCGCAACCCAGAATTCGCCTAACTCCAGTGCGGAAAATAGCTTTAACCGCCAAACCATTGCGATTATTGATTTTGGTTCTCAGTACTCTGAATTAATTGCTCGTCGTATTCGAGAAACCCAAGTATACTCAGAAGTTATTTCTTATCGCACTACCGCAGAGCAGTTACGAAACCTCGATCCCAAAGGAATTATACTTTCAGGGGGTCCTAGCTCTGTTTATGATGAGTACGCGCCAAAATGTGACCCTGAAATTTGGAATTTAGGCATTCCCATTTTAGGTGTTTGCTATGGAATGCAGTTAATGGTGAAGCAGTTAGGAGGACACGTAGAGCGAGCAAAGCGAGGAGAATACGGTAAAGCTGCAATTCACATTGATGACCCCACAGACTTATTAACTAATGTAGAAGATGACTCTACTATGTGGATGAGTCATGGAGACTCTTGTACCGAGCTTCCTGAAGGATTTTCTGTTTTAGCTCATACCAATAATACTGCTTGTGCAGCGATCTCTAATCATGAGAAAAAATTATTTGGCGTGCAATTCCATCCTGAAGTAGTTCATTCTCAAGGGGGTATTGCTCTGATTCGCAACTTTGTTTATCATGTGTGCGAATGCGAACCTACTTGGACAACAGAAGCTTTTGTTGAAGAATCCATTCGGGAAATCAAAGCCAAAGTAGGAGATAAAAAAGTATTACTAGCTCTTTCTGGGGGTGTAGATTCATCTACCCTAGCCTTTTTACTTCATAGAGCGATCGGTGATAAAGTTACCTGTATGTTTATCGATCAGGGTTTCATGCGTAAAGGTGAGCCTGAAAGATTAATGGAAATATTCGATCGACAATTTAATATTCCTGTGGCTTATGTTAATGCCAGAGAAAGATTCTTAGACAAAATGGAAGGAGTAACTGACCCAGAAATTAAACGTCGCTTGATTGGACATGAGTTTATTCATGTTTTTGAATCAGAATCAGAAAAATTAGGACCTTTTGATTATCTGGCACAAGGTACACTCTATCCTGATGTTATTGAGTCTGCTGATACTAACGTCGATCCCAAAACTGGTGAAAGAGTAGCGGTTAAAATTAAGAGTCATCATAATGTAGGTGGTTTACCTGAAAACCTCCGTTTCAAATTAGTAGAGCCTTTACGCAAACTGTTTAAAGACGAAGTGAGAAAAGTTGCTCGCTCTATTGGTTTACCAGAAGAAATTGTTCGTCGTCATCCTTTTCCTGGTCCTGGTTTAGCAATTCGCATTATTGGGGAAGTAACCTCAGAAAGATTAAACATCCTGCGGGATGCTGATTTTATCGTTCGTGATGAAATTAGTAAACAAGGAGTCTATCATGATTATTGGCAAGCTTTTGCTGTGCTATTACCCATCCGCAGCGTGGGAGTTATGGGAGACAAGCGCACCTATGCACATCCAGTTGTTTTACGCTTTATCACCAGCGAAGATGGAATGACTGCTGACTGGGCAAAAGTTCCTTATGATTTGTTAGAAACTCTTTCTAATCGCATTGTCAATGAGGTCAAGGGGGTCAACCGAGTGGTTTATGATATTACTTCCAAACCACCTGGAACAATCGAATGGGAATAGAAATTAAGAGAGAAGGAGTAAGAAAAAAATTCTGATAATCCTTACTTTCTAGTTCACCACAATTGGATAACATTTTCCTGTAGGATGGGTTAGACAGTTATCTGCTTAGATGTTTAATTTTTAAGTTATTAATCTGTCTTAACTCATCTATTTTTTTGACTGTGTCAGTAGGCTAAGCAAATTCCACGAAAGTTAAAACCTGCTCTGTATAACGAGATTTGAGCCTTTGAATTATTTAAGAAAGCAACACTATCTTGTTCCTTCAGGACGAAAAATAAAAATTTAACTATAACTTTTTCTTACGCCGTAGGCGTTTTAATAAGATGCCAAAGCTTAGTTTGAGTGGTATTAACAGGTGTTGTCTGCCGTTTCCAATCATAAGAATCTTTGAGCTTATAATCAGGATAATTGCCGAGAAAATAGTCTAGTAATTTCTGAGATTTATAAATAAATACGTTATTAAAGTCCTTGTCAATAAAATTTACTTTTTGCTCACTACGTATATCTTGCATCACAACATCAGAAGCTAGTACATGAGAAAGAGTAATCAGATTAAACCAGGGAGCTATAACCAGAGCATGGTCAGTTTGATTAACAACTTTAGCTACTTCAGAATGATAGTATTCAGCATACTTATTCCACCAAGTATCTGTCTGAGTATAAACTGCACCAGACAAAAGGCCACTGGTAATTAGGGCTAATACTGTTATCTGCCAAAACTTCTGTTGCCAAATTTTTTGAGATAGTGAAGAAATTTTAGTAGCCAGAAGATAAGCAATAGCTATTTGAATACCTAAATAACAAGGAATGAGATATCTAACGGGAGTCGATCCTTGACCCCCTAAAATCACGTCTGGAATTGCTAAAAATAGCCCTAGGGTTCCAGTTAAAGTGTAAATGAACAACCACACTTGCTTTTGAGTATGACGATAGAGAAAATAGAGAGAATATACGACTAAAATCAAGATTGGCAGATAAAACCATAAATTTTTATAGCTAAAGCTGTCATTAAAATCGATAAAAACACGACTCAGATTAAGAATCCATGTTTGAGCTAAAGAGGGAAAAGGTGTATGAGATGACATACCACAATGCTTTCTATTCCACCCTGTCCAACATGGCGGTGAAGGCAATCCTTTACCACTGGCAATTCTCCCGAATCCGAACAGTAGAAATCCCATGGTAAAAACAAGCAGACGAGGAATAATCTTTTTACCTAATTGCAGCTTTTGTTGGGTTAATTTTTCGGTAACTAGATAAATACCATGTCCCATCGCAACGATTATGGAAAACAAATGGGTGTAGAGTGTTAACGTTAGTGTTGCTGCATACACAATCCAGTTAAAGGTTTTATTGACTCGTATTGCTCGCAATAATGCCCAACAAGAGAGTAGGACAGTTACAGTCCACATACTATATTCTCGCAATAATGCCCAACAAGAGAGTAGGACAGTTACAGTCCACATACTATATTCTCTTGCTTCTTGAGCGTAAATAATCTGTAACGGAGAGATAGCCATCAGTGAAACTGCCATCCAACCCACTAACGGAGATTCAAATAATTCCCAACATAGTAAATATATACAAGGAAGTGCCAACAAGCTCATCAGAGCAGATACACCTCTAGGGGTAGTTACGCGATCGCTCAATAGCTCCATCCAAGATCGCCCCATTAGATGATATAGGGGAGAACGTAAGCCCTTTTTCATTAAGTTCATTAAATCTTGTTCGGGAGCAGGAAGCTGGTATTTTTGTACCTCTTCAACGGTAAAAATTTTACTTTGGCTAAGTACTTCTCTAACTTCTTTTGAAGTGTAGCCAGCAATTCGATGTGAAGTTAATGATTCATCACCCCAATAGGGTTTTTGTTCGAGATTAGCAAATCGAAAAAACACTCCTGAAACTAGCACAATGATAATTAAGATTCGCCACCAGTTAATATAAAATTTTTTTTGTCTCATTTATAAAATACTTCTTTAACAACTCAGCAAACTTAGATTATTCTTTTCTTACTTTGGTTACCTTTTGTCTTATTCAATCTGTTGCGATCTTTTCCGATATATCTTTCGCACGCGATAAATTGGTCGAGACTGAGATTCGTGATAGGTTCGCATTAACAACTCAGCCAGTAGCCCAAAGCAAAATAGTTGCACTCCTGTGAGAATCAGCACCACAGTTAAAAACAGTAAAGGGCGATCGCCAATACTCAAGTTGAGAACAAGTTTGACAAAAGTTAGGTATATTCCTAATAATGTCCCCGCAGACATGGAGAGAAAACCCAGTAAGCCAAAAACGTGCATTGGTCTGGTTAAAAAGGTTTTCATAAAAGCGATAGTGAATAAATCCATCACCACTCGTAGGGTACGTCCTAAGCCATATTTACTTTGACCATAACGACGAGCTTGGTGTCCCACAGGAATTTCCGCGATTTTTGCTCCTTCAATAAAAGCTAAAGCTGGTAAGAAGCGATGTAATTCTCCATAAAGGTTCATATCTGCAATTAATTCTGCTCGATAAGCTTTGAGAGAACAACCATAGTCATGTAATTGGACTCCTGTAACACGTCCGATTAGCCAGTTGGCAATTTTGGAAGGGAGTAGTCGAGTCAAAGCAGCATCTTGTCTATTTTTACGCCAACCACTAACTAAATCGTAGCCTTCTTCTAACTTGGCTAGGAGTTGAGGAATATCAGCAGGGTTATTTTGGAGATCGCCGTCTAGAGTAACAATTACTTTACCTTTAGCGTGTTTGAATCCAGCAGCCATTGATGCCGTTTGACCGTAATTGCGACGCAGAATAATCGCTTGTAAATCGTTGCGAATCCGAGCTAATTGTTTGAGCAGTTCAGTCGAGCCATCAGTCGAGCCATCATCGATACAAATAATTTCGTAGTTAAGCTGATTCTGTTTTAAAGTAGTTGCGATCGCTCTAATTAGTTCTGGGATACTATCTACTTCATTATAAATCGGTACAACTACTGATAATTCTAGTTCGGAAACATTTGACCAGTTGAGATTGTCTATTTTCGGACGATAACTATATTGAAAAGCTTTAGTAGAGGATTGCATATTTATCTATTTTCTCTAAGTTTAATTTTCAAAAAATAATTTGCAGCTATGTTTCAGATTTTTTATAAGTAGCAGCAAGCAATTTATAAAAGATATCAAACGAGTAACTAGTTAACTGTAAATTACTTTATCTAAGTGCTTCTTCCATATAGTAATCGGTAAAATTATCACTGGGTTGTTAAATACTGGTAATAATACTGATTCTTTACAAAAAACTGTAATTATATGTTGCGTTAGTGAACCAAAAACTATCAAATTAAGATGATTCTTTTGTCTTTATTGTTTTTTTAAGATAATCAAAAATTAATTCATCATAGTTTGATATTTATTACCTATATTTACAGTATAACGGTAATCAAGGACTAGAAAATATACGGTTAAAACTTATTTAGTATTCTGGTCAAAAGTTTATTATGAATCACAATAGAACTTATTCGCTCAAGCAAAAAACTCAATTTCAAGATTATCTAGAAAACAAAAATCGCTTTAATATTTTATTTTTAATTCCCCATCCTTTTTATCAAGAACGAGGCTCGCCGATCGCGGATGATATGGTTTTAAGAATTTTATCTGAGCGAGAAGAAGATGTTGATGTCATCGCTTATCCTGAAGGTAGAGACATCGACTATAAAAATATTACTCTACATCGAACAATTAAAATTCCTTTGATACGTAATATTCCTCCTGGATTTTCTTGGAAAAAAATTATTTACGATCTTTTGATTTTTTGGAAAGCTATTCAGTTAATTTTACGTAAAAAATACCACTTACTTCATGCGGTAGAAGAAACAGTTTTTATTGCTCTGATATTTAAAAAATTTTTAAACATTCCTTATGTTTATGATATGGATTCATCTTTAGCTCAGCAAATGATTGAAAAGTATTCTTTTTTAGCACCTTTAAAAGTTTTCTTTGAGTGGTTTGAAAAAATAGCTGTTAAAAATGCGGAAGTTGTAATGCCAGTTTGTCAAGCTCTAGCGGAAGATGTTATTAAGTATCAACCCAAAAGAGTAATGGTTCTTCCAGATGTCTCTCTTCTAACCTCAACTTAATAGAAATCATGCAAAATTTAAAATCTCAATTAAACATTAACAATCCAATCTTGATGTATGTTGGCAATCTGGAAAGTTATCAAGGCATCGATCTGCTATTAGAAAGTTTTGCTTTAGTACTTCAACAGACAAACCAAGTCGATCTAGTAATTATTGGTGGAGAGGTTGCCGATATTCAAAAATACCAGCAGAAAGCGAATCTTCTCAAACTTCAAGCTAAAGTGCATTTTTGCGGAGCTAGACCGACTAATCAACTAAGTCAATATCTTGCTCAAGCCGATATTTTGGTTTCCCCTCGAATCAAAGGTAAGAATACACCCATGAAAATATATTCTTATCTCGATAGCGGTAAAGCAGTTCTGGCAACCGATTTACCTACTCATACTCAAGTTATCGATCGCAGAGTAGGAATGCTGGCTCAACCCAATCCTAAAGATTTTGCTTCGGCTATGCTGAGTCTGATTAATAACCCTCGTTTAAGAACACAACTGGGAATTAGAGGCAAAAAATTAATTCAAGAAAAACATAGCTATCAAGCTTTTAGACAAAAGTTAAATACTGTTTATGATTGGCTCCAAGATTCAGTTAGTGACTCTCAAGCACAAGCTAGTTGGATCAGATAAATAAAGACATAATGAAAAGAAACTTAGTCCAGTTATCCGAAAATGTCTACGATCTAGTGATTGTTGGTGGTGGCATATATGGTGCTTGTGTAGCTTGGGAAGCCAGCCTTCGAGGTTTATCCGTAGCCTTAGTAGAAAAAGCAGATTTTGGCTCGGCGACTTCTGCCAATAGCTTCAAAATTATTCATGGTGGATTGCGCTATTTACAACAGGCTGATTTTAAGAGGATGCGGGAATCAATTCAAGAACGAACAACCCTCATGAGGATTGCTCCCCACTTGGTTCATCCACTACCAATATTAGTTCCCACCTATGGTCATGGAATTAAAGGAAAAGAAGCATTAGGTCTGGCAATGAAAATTAACGACCTGATTAGTTGCGATCGCAATCTACTTAACGATCCTCAAAAACATATTCCTCGTGGTCGTACAATCTCAACCCAAGAATGTCAGCAGCTATTACCCAATATTCCTCATCAAAGACTAACTGGAGGGGCAATTTTTCATGATGCTCAGGTCTATAATTCTGAAAGACTAACTCTGGCTTTTATTCGTTCTGCGGAGGAAGCTGGTGCTAAGGTGGCTAATTACACTGAAGTTATCGGATTTTTGCAAACAGGAAATTGTGTTGCTGGGGTTCAAGTCAAAGATACACTGACAGGAAATCAGTTTGAGATTCGTGCTAAAACAGTCGTTAATACTTGTGGTCCTTGGCTGAATCGAGTTTTAGGATTGCTGAAACCACAATCAGTAAAAATACAGTTTGCCAAAGCAATGAATCTTGTATTGCGACGCTCGCTGTTGGAAAATTATGCAGTGGGTCTGACTCATCGCGATCTCGCTTTGCGAGCCAGCGAAGCTGACCGCCAAAGTAAAAGTTCTCGTTTTCTGTTTATTGCTCCTTGGCAAAATAAATCGATGGTAGGAACTTATTACACTGCTTATGATGGAGAACCCGACGCTTTTCGTATTACGAATCAAGACATTACCAACTTTCTGGAGCAAATTAACCAAACTTATCCCTCAGCCAATTTAAAATTAGACGATGTTGCTTTTGTTCATGGCGGTTTGCTTCCTCAAACTGACTTTGATGCTCAAACAACAGAACCAGTCTTATCTAAACATTATCAGTTAAGAGATTACTCTCAAGAAGGATTAAAGGGATTAATCTCAGTAGTTGGCGTAAAATACACCACTGCCAGAGACGTGGCGCAAAAAACAGTAGATTTAATTTTTAAGTCCTGGAAACAAAAAACACCCCGTTCGATTTCGGCGCAAGTTCCCCTTTATGGCGGAAAAATTGCCAACTTTAACAGCTTTCTCGATCGGGCGATTAATAGTAATTCCTCTGGGTTAAGCAAAGGAGTTATTCGCCGTTTGGTTTATAACTACGGTTCAGCTTATCCTAATGTCCTCAAATATTTAAAGCAAGATGGAGATCGGGCTGTTCTGCAAGCGGAAGTTCTTTATGCAGTTCACGAAGAGATGGCTCAAAAATTAAGCGATGTAATCTTAAGAAGGACAGGATTAGGAAGTGCTGGATACCCAGGAGATCGAGAGCTTAAACTCTGCGCAGAAACTATGGGTAGAGAATTAGGGTGGAGCGATCGCAAGATCGAGCAAGAACTTGCAGAAATCGAGCGGGTTTATCCCAATTTATCGGTTGTTTCAGTGTAAAACTAACCTGAATTTGAGATAAGTTGAAAGTCTGATTGTACCTTGGCGAAAAATATTATTCTTGCGTAAAATTACAGCGAATTTCATTTCAATTTGAGACAGTACAATTCGTCCACAGATAAACACAGATAAACACAGATAAGTTAATTCTCTTTGTTATAAAACCAATGGATAATATGATGTATTAGATAGTTGTGCAAGACGCTGTATATACTAAATTACCTTCATCAGAACTGACTTTATTCCCTATTAATTATTATCTATTACCCATCACCTAATTTACTCTAAATCATGCCCTCTCCCATTGCTCACTCAGTTTCTGGATATTTACTTGCTAAGTTTTTACCTCTCAAAAAAATCAAATTTCCTTATTCTCACACTTGGTATTGGTTAACTTTTTATCCTGTTTTAATAGCTATTTTGGCTGACTTTGATTTTATTCCTCAAATAATTACAGGAAAAAATTTCCATCGTGGCTTGACCCATAGCTTGATGTTTGCTCTGCTTATCAGTCTTATTTTGGCATTGCCATTTAGTTATTTATGGAAATATTCCTATCGAGCAATTTTTTGGAGTAATTTCCTACTCTATTGTTCTCATTTATTATTAGATTTCTTTACTGCTGGTGGTAAAGGTATGGAATTATTATGGCCCTTTACCGATGTTTTTTTGAAGTCTCCTATTGCAATTTTTCCTGCTATTAATCATTCAGAAGGTTTATGGGAATTAAGTCACCTTAAAGCGATCGCCTTTGAATCCTTTTATTCAATTTTACTGTTTTGGTTGGTTTCACTGGTAAAAAATCGCCTTAATTCTCAAAAATCCAAAAATGTATTTTTAAAATCAATATCTAACCATTAAAAATCCAAGAATGTCAAGTATAAAAAATAATAAAAATCTCATTATTGCTGATGCTCACGTTCACATCAATGATTGCTTTGATCTAGAAAAAATGCTAAATGCATCTCTAGCTAATTTTCAGCAACATTCGCAACAACAAGGCTATCAAAATAATTTTACTGGTATTTTATTCCTTACAGAAACAAAAGAGCAGGATTGTTTTAATCAATTAGCGCAAGGAAAGAAAAAAGTCAAAAATTGGAGTTTTCAACCAACCTCAGAAAAATTATCATTATATGCCCATAACAATCTCAACCAAGGATTATTCTTAATTGCTGGTTGCCAAATTATTACAGCAGAAAACCTCGAAGTTTTAGCACTAATAACCGAACAAAAGTTTGAATATGATCTTCCATTAAAAGCAACAATTCAAGCAATAATTACAGCAGGTGGAATACCCATACTTCCTTGGGGCGTTGGTAAGTGGATCGGAAAAAGAGGCAAAATTTTGACCGATCTATTGCAAAAAAACGAGCTTTCTCCTATATTTCTTGGTGATAATAGTGGTCGTCCCAATTTTTGGTTAAGACCCCGTTGTTTTCAACAAGCAGAAACCAAAGGAATTAAAATATTACCAGGAAGCGACCCTCTTCCTTTAGTTTCTGAATATTCTCGTCCTGGTAGTTTTGGATTTACAATTCAAGACTCTTTAAGTTGCGAAAAACCAGGAAACCAGATCGAGCAGATGCTTCTCGATCCCCAGATACCTCTTCAACCTTACGGCTCTTTAGAGAATCCTTGGCGATTTCTTAGTAATCAGTTGGCAATTAGATACAGAAAAAATAACAATCAGAACTTTTCAAAAGCTAGCTGATTAACTAAACAATTAACCAAACACAAATTGTCAAACTTTTCTCAGCATTGTTCTAAAAATTAACTAATATCCGATGACTCAAGATTGTTAGTTTTAGCAGGATTTTAGGGAACTCTATAACTATATCTCTAGATATCGAGCGATAGAATTTATAGGAATTAGCTAGCTAATGGGCAAATTTTTGGTTACAGGTGGAAAAGGTTTTCTCGGTAGTCACATAGCCTCTCAATTATCAGCAATGGGAGAGAAAGTTCAAGTCTTGGCTAGACCTCCAGCTAAAGAAAGCCAAAATCGAGGCGCATCAGAAAGTAATGTGATCTGGGGAGATATTAGAGATCCCAAAGCTGTTGAACAAGCAGTGGCAGGAGTAGATAATATTATTCATCTGGTATCAAATTTTCGCAAAGGTGGCTCGGATGAAAAAGAAGCTTATGCTATTAATGTCGAAGGGACAAACAATGTTCTAGAGGCAGCAAAAAAGCATGGAGTTAAACATCTAATTCATTGCAGTACAATTGGCGTTCATGGCACTGTGTTGGAAATTCCCGCCAATGAAGAAACTTCTTTTAATCCAACAGACCTTTATCAAGAGACAAAATTAATAGCAGAGAAGCGAGTCTGGGAGTTTTATCGAGAAACTGGCTTACCGATTACTGTCATTCGCCCTATCTCATTATTTGGCCCTGGCGATTTGCGAATGTTAAAGCTATTTCGGATGATTCAGAAAGGTCGATTTGTCATTGTTGGAGATGGAGAAGTTTTGTTTCATCCTGCTTATATTGACGATGTTGTTCGAGGTTTTCTACTTTGTCTGAATAACGAAAAAGCAATTGGAGAAGCTTTTATTATTGGCGGTGAAGGGTATTTAACGTTAAATGAGTTATGTCAGTTGATTGCAGATGAACTTAAGGTAGCTCCCCCTAAGATTAAAGTTCCTTTGACACCAGTATTAATTTTAGCGGGTCTATGCGAAAAGCTTTGTGAACCCTTTGGTATCGAACCGCCACTACACAAACGTAGAGTTAGCTTTTTTCAAAACAATCGAGCATTCTCCATCGACAAAGCCAAAAAAGTTTTAGGCTACGAACCACAATACTCTCTTCAAGAAGGAATTCA
>NZ_LR213878.1 GCF_900659865.1 Hyella patelloides LEGE 07179 | reverse complement strand
AAAAAAATTATGAATCAAGAGGGTTTTGGGGTGAAATAGGTTGAGTCTTATCAAAGGCTGTAAGCTAGACATTGCAATGGTTTCAAGGTTAGGTTGCGTCTGGTGACACGAACCTTCTATTTTCGCCATATCCTGAATGTAGCCAGCCCAAGAAATTGTCAGAAATCCCTGTTAAAAAGGCTGTCTTTTGTTTCAGCAAAAGTTGTTAAAGATTTATTGGCATAACGCTGGCGGGGTGACAACCCCGCCAGTTTGGAAAGATTAAACAGAGCATTTGCACCAGAGCTTCTGGGTTAGATATTGATCGCACTATTTGATTCAAGAGCAAGATCGACTAACTCGGAATTGCTGGTAAAATTTTGTAAGATTCCTGAATTTGCGTCGATTCGAGCTACCCAGCTATCTGCTGCCCCAGCGTTAGTTCTTCCCAAAGAGCCTTCAGTAATTCCCGTAACATAGAGATTTCCTTTGTCGTCACCACTGATACCATGAGCATAATCAAAATCGGGAGTGCCAAACTGTTGAAGCCACTGGCGATCACCATCACTATTGTATTTAGCTACCCAAGTGTCATAAGAACCTGCATTATTGCCACCTAATTCACCATCGGTATATCCTGTTAAAAATATATCACCATTAGAATCGACCTCAATGTCTCCATATAAAAGACTATCATCACCTCTCGTACCAAACTGTTCGAGCCACTGGCGATCACCATTACTATCGTATTTGGCTATCCAGACATCGTAAGAACCAGCATTATCTCCCGCGAGATCTCCTAGAGTCCATCCAGTAACATAGACATTCCCTTCACTGTCTGTATCGATTCCCCAGGGAAACTCATAATCTTCTGAGCCAAACTGTTCGATGAATTGCAGTTCACCATCATTATCGTGCTTAGCTACCCAAACATCATAAAGCCCAGAATTGTTTTCTCCTAAATCCCCCAAAGTCCATCCTGTAGAATAAACATTACCCATATGATCGACAGCTATGTCGTAAGCTTCATCATATTGCCTAGTTCCAAACTCTCTAAACCACTGTCGATTGCCATTAGTATCGTATTTAGTAACCCAAGAATCATCGGTTTGGGAGTTTCTTTGTTCTTCGATTGTATATCCTGAAAGATAAACATTCCCATTACGATCAACATCTATGCCAAAAGTCCGATTGATTATTTCTGTGCCAAACTGTTCGCTCCAAATCCGATTACCATCACTATTGTATTTGGCTACCCAAACATCAGCAACTTCAGCGTTTTTAGTTGCTTCCAAATTTCCTTCAGTATATCCCGCCACATACAAATTACCTCGATTATCCGTGACAATATCGGTAATCCAATCAAAATTAGCACTTCCAAACTGTATATTCCAAATTTGGTTGCCGTCACTGTCGTATTTAGTAACTATGGGATCGTAAGCACCAGCATTATTTCCTTCTATCGAGCCAGTGGTTGCTCCAGCTATATAAATATTACCAGCAATATCTGTAGCGGAACTAGTAGACAAGTCTATTCCAGTAGTACTTAATTGTCGAGCTTCTTCTGAGAAGGATACTGGTGGTGGAGTCGTACCTTCAAACTGAAACAAGTCATCTTCTAGACTTGTTTCAAAAACCCCAGGTAAAAAAGTAACGAGATCCGATTGAGTTCCCTCCTGCCAAAAGATTGCCGTCCCCAGTTGATTTGTCCCGATGCTCATTTCTTCTATGGAATAATTTTCGGGAATACCATGTAGCTGAATAATGTCTCGGTTAGGATCTAAGTCGATAATTGTTGCAAATTCATTTAAACCCAAATTAGATGCTTGGCTATCCACATAGTAGGGTTGTTGCCAATCGCCGAGAATAAATCTATTTTGCCAATCACGACGGGGTCTGACTTGTTGTTGCTCTAATAGAGGAACTTCTCGATCGCTAATCCAAATGTCAAGTTTTTGTTGACCGTCGTTAACAACTCCAGGATTATAAGTTATGATGCTGTCGTTTCCATCGCGAGTATATACTATTTGACTATCGGAAACTCCTAAAGTGTAGTCGCTGCCGGGAGTCCATATTTGAGGTACTAAAGTATTAGCCATCTTAAATTTCCTTGGTTAATTCTGCGAAGTTGACAATTGATAATATCAAATTGCTAAATATTTGCTATAAATCAATCATGCGATCGCCTTCGTTCTTCCAGAACTTTTTCCAATTTCTAATAAACTATTTAAACCCTTTGAACGATATTGACTCAACCATCTTGATCCCGTGGTTCGATGACGACCAATTAATGTTGCTAGATGATTTACAGTCTCTGCTTGCTTCGTTTTTATCCAAAATAACACTTGAATCCTTTCTTTTGCTAACGGTTCGTGTACTTGCTTCAGCAATTTACGTAACTGTTCTTCAGATTCTGATATTTCAATCTTCAGTATTCCTGACATAATTTTCAAACCCAAGGCGATCGCATGATTGATTTATAGCAAATATTTAGCAATTTGATATTATCAAGGATCAATTTAAAAGATTCTATAACTTTCATGTGCTGGGTAGAGCTGAGGACAATAAGCTCTTCGTACCTCTCATGAGCTAAATCGGGATATTAAAATAATCCGTATAGAAAGCAAACTCTTTTCGAATGGTTTCAACCTCCAATCCGAATTGCTGAGTGCTATATTCATGTTTGCCTTGCTTGTTCTGAGGATTATTGGTCAACCAACTTTTTACAGCACTCTCCATTTCTGGAGAAAAGGTCAGTCCAAAATGGGAATATATCTTCGTCACATCTTGGATGGGATTGCTCATGAGGTCACTATATTGCAGGTCGTAGAAACGTTCATCCCCAACTGTACGCCTTGTATCCAGGGCGGTTCTCAAATTTTTAAGTATTGCCTCAAACCAGATTGTTCCGATCTCCTGGGGATTTGATACATCAGAATAGTTACTGCGTAGAAGGTGACTCAAACTACACATCGATGGAATAGCTTGGCATGGATCGCGATGGAGCCAAATAATACCAGCATTGGGAAAAGCATTGAGAAGTGCTTTTAAAAAGATTAGATGCCGAGGTCCTTTCAATATCCAATGATTAAAGGAATAATGTTGTCCGAGATAAACCAACAAATCTCGATATTTGATATATGATTCCAGATGTCTTGGATAAGCCAACAGCCAGTTATAATAAGTAGGAACATGCATCCTGAGATGAAAACTTGGATCGAGTAACTGATATTCAAACAGCCAACCACACTCCTCTAGGCTCGTTGGTTTAAAATAATGGAGCTTCGATAAAGAGGGAGTAAGTTCATACATCTTTTGAATTATTTGCTCTGATTTCGCAATTTTTTTCTCAGTATGATCTGGATGTGAAGCTGGCACTGGAAACTGTCCATCGCAAAGCCTTATATAGTAGGAATTTAAATCAAGGGCAAGAAGATTATGGAGCAATGTTGTTCCTGTTCGGGGTAAGCCTACAATAAACAAATGCTTCTTTTTTTCGTCATTCTCCGATTTGGGAAAATTTTCTAATTCTCGATCTAGTAACAATTTATTTGTCACAATGCGGGTAAAGTTAGCAATTGTTAACTTTTGTCCTAAACTATTGAGTCGTGCTTCTCTATTGATTGATTCAATCAATATTTCTAATGCTTCTTCAAATTTTGTGTTTCTTTTGGCTGAAACCTTTGATCGTCTCTCAGCCTCTTGAATCAAATGTTCTTTATTTAATCTTTGGAATTCATGTTGCATAGACTTCACCTCTTCTTCTAAAACTATGTAATTTAAAATTGCTCTTTTGCGCCATTTGGGTGGTCTTATTCTCTTTTTCTTTGGCAACTCAAAACAAGCTGAATGTTTGTCCTATTCTTCAATTGGATAAAAAACAAATGCCCAGGCAGCAGCAATGGCAAAAAGTCCAGCTACGGGAAAGGCGAGCTGTACTCCCCAAGGCTGTGCTGGGGTTTTCCCCAACATCAACAGGATTCCTGCCAAGAAAACTCCCATGCCTTGACTCATGTTTTGTAATAAGCCTCTAGTGCCAAAAAATATGGCTTCTCGTCTGACTCCGAAATTTCGTTCATCGCGATCAATTACATCGGGTAACATGGCATTAGGCAAAATAAAGAAGCTGGATGAACCCAAATTGCTTAACAGTAGTAACAATAACCAAGGCATTAAAGCTTGTCCGACTAACAAGGGTAAAATTCCCACAATTAGTAGTCCACATCCCAGCCATATCATTGCCCACTGGAAAGCTCGTCTTTTTCCCCAGCGTTTAGCTAAGGGAATTACTACTGCAAAACCGATAATTCCGCTTCCCAAAATTATGCCGTTGACTACCGCGCCAAAACTAACATCTTTGCCCAATAGGGCTACCGCTAAAAACGCAGGACAAGCCGAAACAATGCTTATCGCAATTCCTGCAGAGCTAAAACCTGCTATGTAGCTTTTAAAAGATCGATTTTGTAAAGCAGAATGAAGCGATTTTTTTAAAGTTGGAGACATGATAATGGAGGGAGCAAGAGTCTCTTCTTGAATCATTAGAGGCATTGCCAAGGCAACTGAGCTAATAGCTCCTAAAATCATAGCCATGCCTGAAAAACCATATCGATCAACCAGCAAAGGAGAGCCGATTCCGCCAATCGCTCCCCCCAGCATACCAGAAATTGCCATTAAACTAGAGAGGGTTACTCTCTGTTCTGGTGTTTGGCTTAAAGAAGGCAACCATGCCAAATACGAAACCTGATACACGGCGGTCGCTAAACTCAAAGAACAAAGTAAAACGGTCAAATAAACTATATTTTCTAGTCTGCTGTTGTTAAGGGGAGGAGTAAGCAGTAAAGAAAAGCTGACCACCATTGGCACTATAGCCATTGCCAAAAAGGGTCTGCGTCTCCCCCACCGACTCCAAAAGCGATCGCTAATATGACCGATAATGGGTTGAATTATCGATCCACCAAGTCTACCGATCAGCATTGCAATACCAACTAGGGCTGATGGAACTAAAAAAGGCAAATTGTCGGTATTGGGAATTTCTGGATCGTAACGATAGATCAACATTGTTACTACTGCGCTATTAATCGACAGTAAACCAAAAATTCCCGTAATATAAGACAACCATTTGAATGATATTTGGGGATTAGACATGATGATTGATAATGGCAATAGTTCAAAAACAATTTGATCCGCTTCGCCTTTGTAGAAGGCAGAAGGCAAAAGGCATGGGACTGTTGCCTATTCTCTCTGAATTAATGACTTAGAAATCTAGTAAAGTTCCGTCTTCTGCTGAAAACTGAGCTACCCAGGCATCAAAAGAGCCAGCATTAGTAGAGCCTAAAGAACCGTTAGTAGTTCCTGTGACAAAAACATCACCTCCACTGACACTAACCTCGTAAGCATTGTCAATCCCATAACTACCAAATTGCTCGATCCAGAGTTGATTACCATTACTGTCGTATTTAGCAACCCAAGCATCATAAGAACCTGCGCTGCCTTCACCTGTTAAGTCGCCGTTGGTATATCCTGTCAGGTAATAATTACCTAATTCGTCAACATCGATACCTAAAGCTGCATCATCTCCTCCCGTACCAAACTGATCGAGTCTTAGTTGATTGCCCTCACTATCATATTTAGCAACCCAAATATCATAAGAGCCAGCATTAGTTCCTTCTAAGTTGCCAAGAGTCCATCCTGTTATATAAATATCATCATTAAGGTCTGTGGCAACATCCCACGACCAATCAAAATCATTAGTGCCAAATTGTTCGATCCACTGTTGGTTGCCATTGCTATCATACTTGGCCAACCAAATATCATAAATTCCAGAATTGCTCCCTCCTAAATCTCCTGTTGTCCATCCTGTGGTATAAATATTATCTTCACTGTCAACGTCCAAACCAAAAGTTTCGTCTCCTCCACTGGTGCCAAATTGTTCGATCCACTGTTGGTTGCCATTACTATCATACTTAGCTATCCAAGAATCAGCACCAGGAATAATGCCTGTACCCGCATTTGGGCCACCTAAGTCTCCCCCAGTATAGCCTGCTATGACCACGTCACCAGAGCTATTGACTCTAGGATCGACAAATGGATTATCAAGAGTAAAATCACCAAATTGAACTTGCCAGATTTGTCTTCCTCTTCGGTTATATTTACCCAAAACAACATCGTTTCCTATTCCTGCGTTAGCCCCTGCTAGCCTACCGTTGGTTCGTGAGAGTAAATAGGCGTTACCTGCATTATCGGTATCAACACCATAGGAATTATCATTCGATCTTGTACCAATTTGCCGAGTCCACTGTTCTATGCCTTGGTTATTGTATCTGGTGAGAAAACCATCTAATGCACCACGATCTCGTATTCCCAAAGAACCACTGGTGTATCCTGTTACCAACAATGAGTTGGAACGATCCTTAGCGTTAGCAACGGAGAAAGATAAGTCAATTCCCTCAGTTCCGAATTGTTCAATTAATTCAAGAACAGGCTGTTGAGCAGAACCATCAACAAATTGGAAGTAGTTAGCATTGAGATTTAATCCACTCACGTTGTCCAGACTGCCAATCAGTTCGTCATTGGTCGCTCCTTTCAGAAATATAGCCGTTCCTGTTTCTTCTTCTCCTAGGTCGCCAAAGTCTACCAGAGTATAATCTTCAGGACTGCCATGAAGTTGAATGATATCTTCTTCGGGATTAAAATCACTAATGATAGCCACACTGTTATCGCCAGTTGTACTATCATTACCATCATCATAATAAGGTTTATTGCGATCGCCTAAAATAAAAGAATCCCTTTCACTTCCCCCAGTAAAAATATCGATATTCTGACCTGGTAAATCTAACTCTGGATCGACACCCAGAAGAATATCGTTTCCTTCGCGACCAGATATGATGTTTGTTCCCCTGCTACCAAATTGAAAGGCATCGCTTCCAGGACTACCAGCTATGCTCAGATCGGTAAAAAAAGCGATTAGAATCCGTTGAAGTTCTTCCGAGATTGGCGCATCTATTTCTTCTTCGATTATTTCTTCGATAGCTTCTTCTTGTTCTTCATCGGTAACATCGCTACTCTCAAAAACTTCGACAAATTCTTCTGTGCTCTCTGTAAGAGATAAAGAGGAATCCTCTACTAATACTTCCTCAACAATTTCATCAGCTATTGGTTCCCCTGGAGTAATATTTTCATCATCAATAATTTCTATCAAATCTAATTTTTCATTCATTTCTTTATCCTGTTAATACATTTATTTTTAACTATCAAAATATCATATTTTTGCAACATAACAATAAAATAAATATTATTTATATATTGTAAAAAATATTTTTATTGGCAATTATTTTTGGCAATAAAAGCAATTTAATTATCAATTAATATGAGTCGTGTCAGATGCCATCCTCAAAATAATATTTGATCTGTCAGGGAATTATTGTTTTGATACTAAATTTATTTGTTCATAGTCAATTAACAAACTATTTTAATGTTAACAAATCTTTGAAGCTCAATAAAATTTTATTCTGGGATAACCTTTAAGTAGTTACATTAGATTGATAATTTTGCTCTAAGTTATATTCTTTAAAAACGAAATCAAAATCTTCAGCTATTTGCTTTCTGCTCAATCCAAATTTTTGTAGTTTAATAATTCGATGTTGGCGTCGATATTGTTTTTGTTTACCAGCTTGCTTTTTAACAGCTTGTCGTAGTTCATCACTTGATTTAATTCCTGTAAAATTTTCTATTTGATTAAAACTTTTTTCTAAATTCGAGCAGAGTAAATTGTATGGTAGCACCATTAGATTTTTTGAGAGGATTTCGGCTTTTTGTTGTAGTTCAAAAAAATAACGATAAAGTTCAATATCATAGAGATATCTGCGCTTAAAATAACGTTTTAGTCTATTTTTGGGAATATTATCGAGTCTTTTTTGATTTTTAAAAGTATTATATTCAAGAGTAAGATGAGAAGGAATAGTTTCTTGAGGTGATCGAACTAAATAGATAAATTTAGCATCGGGAAAAGTTTCTAACAGGGTTTTAATGCGACCAGTAGAAAAGTGAATATGAGCAATAATTTTCTCTTTTTTGCTGTAATAAATTTGGCGTTTCAAACATTCTTGAAAAAACTTAACTGAGCTATAACGGCGCGCATCTGACTGTCGATCATATAAACGTAATTCGGGATATTCACGATCATCTAAACCCAACGGAGAAAGTAATAATAAAAACTGAGTATCGAGCTTGTGAATGAATAAAAATTCATCATGTTCGACCCGATCTAAATAAAGTCCGTGACCGCTAGATTCGTGCATAATTTTGGTTAAGTTATGCCGAATTAGATAATTAATTATAGGTTTAACCAAAACTCGTGCAGTGAGGGCGGGAAAAAAGATTTCCCAAGTTTTAAATGCCACAAAATCATCTGTTTGAGTGAGTAAATTATGTAAAAAACTCGTACCACTACGGGGGTTGCCAATAATAAATACGGGATTTTTAATTTTAACTTTTTGATATTGAGAAAAAAAGATTTTGTCTAAAAAAAGAGTGAAATGGGTAAAGCCTAAAAACAGAGGTAAAAATAATAACCACCGCCAAAAAATTAGCCCCAGTCCAAAGGTTTTCCCCGCTGAAATTAGAATACGATAGTAAATTTGCCACATAATTATCTGATTTAATTTTAAATTTTCATTTTTTCTGGTTTGGCATTTGCTTGTAGTTGAAAAAGCACCACTTTGTTCTGGGATAGCCTTCGCTTGCCCGCGTAAATCATACTGAGGAATAAGATCAAACCTACGGCAAAAGTAGCGGTAGAAAAAAGCATGATCTTCAAAGTTAGAGGTAGGATTAATAATGCCGTGACAAACTGAATAATAATTGAAGTTAATAGTAGACGAATCACAAACAGATTTGATCGTTTGGCAATAAATCTCGCCCCAATCGGGGCACCAATAACTACAACTGGGATGCAGACCCACCAATAATTCCAGGTATCGCTGACAATAGGATTAGCACTGAATTGTAACCGCCACCAAAACCCCACTAGAGCATTACTAGCCATGAGTATGACTGAGGTGGGAGTGGCAACTTTTTCATCCATGCGAAAAGCTAACACCAATAAAGAAAAAGTAAGAATATCTAAACCGCTTCCCGTAATTCCGCTAACGATTCCGCCGATCGCGCCAACGGCAATTAGAATTAAGGCATCATATCTTTTAAAGTCAGGGATACGCTGCCACAGATGTCTTTGGCGATCGCGATTCATCCAGAGTAAGGCTACGCCAAAGCTCAACCACAGGGAAACAAAAAACATTTTGCTGGTTACTGGGGGTAAATAGGGCGCAACAACTTCTAAACCAAAAATAATTCCCACCGCGCCCCCTCCTCCAGCAAAGATTAAAGCACGGGATTCTATAGGGATACGGTTTTGAAAAATTGCGATCGCTGCTGCGGTCATTCCTACTGACTGAATCATTAGGGAAAAATCTCTAGCAACGGCTGGCTGAATATTAAACAGCAAGGTCATCACGGGAAATGCTACTGCACCACCCCCTTCGCTAGTAGAACCTGCAATAAACGAACCTACTGCCATTGTGACGGACATAAACCAGTTATCGAGAAACAAATGCCATCTGTTACCCGATGCCATCAACAGCAACCAAACTGTCCCAACTAAAACTGGTAGTAAAATGTTTTGTTTTTTGAACATCAGTTTCAAACGATGCGTTAATGATTTCATAAGAGAAATGGGTCAAGATATGAGCTAAAAATCTAATTCTGGTTTTAAAGCAGTCGAACCTGAGAGAACGGACAATAGTTTGAAAATGGGATAGCTCACTACACCACCTAAACCCCAAACCAGTTGAAAAGTAAAAAACAGCAACTTTTCTTGAGGAGTTTTTAATTTTTCCCAGTGCAATCCTTCTCGCTCGATAATATCGAAAGCGATAGGATCGGCATGAGAGCCACAAAGTCGGAAATGGGGAGCAGCTACTGTACCAAACAGAACACTCCACAGTACTTTAGGTCTTTTTATCAGTTGACTGAGAACGGGACGACAACCAATTAATTCCGCTAATTCGTACATAAATGGCACAAAAGAGACGATTCCCGTCACGCGATCGATTACTAAAGGCTTGAGTTTAGAGGCTTTTTCAGCATCGCGAGCGATAATTGATTCCATTGCAGCCCGATCTGGCAGCTTGACTCTACCACTAGCTACCGCAGCAAAATATCTAGCTTGGAGTTCGGTAACGGGAGGCATCGCACCGATATTAGGACGAGCAAATCCGACAAACCCGATATTAGAAAGATCGGGATGAAAAATTTTCTTATAGAGTTTGCGCCAATTCCATCCTTCACTAGAGATGGGCAAAAAGGGAAATTTAACTTTAAACCCGCTACAGAAAATTACCTTATCTGCTGCCAGTTCGCTATTATCGCTAAAAACAACACCATTAGGGGTAAAATATTTAATTTCGGATTTTAAGTTAACCTTGGGTTTTGCCAGGGCATCCATAAAAACATCGGACTTGGTAATAAACTGCTGGTGATAGCTTCCCCCAGACAGGTCAATTAATTTTTGGCGTATTTGCCAAGATTTTTGCTGACGGTTGATAAAAGAAAATAGCTTTTGAAATCCAGTTTCGATCGCGTAATAAAGACGAGGGGGAAAATGATAGGTAATACGGTGATGAAAATAGTCTCCTGGTAAAGTCATGGTGCGATCGAGTTTGGGCATGATAAATACACCTCTTCTCAAACTGAGTGTTACCTCATCTGCTACCTGAGATAATTCATTGAGAATGTCTCCCCCACTTTCTCCACCGCCAATTACTACAACTTTTTTACCCTGAAAAGGACGATTATCTTTATAAGCAGAGGAATGAATTAAATTTCCCTTAAATGCTTGCATATTGGCAATTTCTGGGAAACTCCACTCTTCATTCAGTCCCGTACATACGGCAACAGAGTCAAATTCAGTTTCTCTAATTTCATTTTCATCCCTAACTCTAACTAACCATTTTTCTCCTTTTCGTTCTACTGCTTCTATCGAGGTTTTAAAGATTATATGTCTTTCTAAATCGAAATGACGGGCATAGGATAAAAGATATTCCAGATATTGTTGATGGGTCAAAAAATAAGGATAGCGATCTGGCATCGGAAAATCCGAAAAAGCAGTTAAATACTTAGAAGAAGTGAGTTCTGTATTACGAAAAACGCTAACTCCTGGGTCTTTAAATTTCCAATTACCTCCAAGATAGGGGGACTTCTCGAAGCCTCGAACCACCATACCTTCTTCCAAACATGATTTAATGGTCACTAAACCAGCTAAACCCGCCCCAATTACTGCAACTTGTTTCTGATTCATCTAAAAATACCTAACAAATAATTACTTAAACTACTGGGATGTATCCGCTAATTTGCTGAAGCTAATACCAGGGAAAAAACGCGGTTTTCCAGCAAAAGCAGCAGCATAATTAGAATTTTCAGCTAAAGCTCGTTCCTCAGTTTGAATTCTTTTACTCATCAACCAAGCATTAGCCAGAGAAAAAGCGATCGCGGTAAGATAGGCACTGTGAATCAAAGGCAGAAAAGCAATTTCCAAAATTACCCCCAACCAGTTAGGATGTCTCAGATAGCGATAAACTCCCGATGTCACTACAGGCATTCCAGGCACGGTCATAATGGGTAGAGTCCACCGCCACTTCAAAGCTTGCATTGATAGATAGCGTAAGATTTGTCCTGCTATGGTAGCTGTTAGAGCTACGACAGCTAAAACTGGCATAAAGGGACGATCTAAATACCAAACCTCAGCAATCATGGCAATCCACCAGCTTACTTGTAGTACTTTTACCGCACCAAGTAAGTTATCTCCGTGTTCTTGTCCGCCTCTTTTCAGAATTTCTGCTTTATGGCGATCGCTAGAACGTACTTCTACAAGTCGCTGTAAGATGACAGCTACTACAATTCCGCTAAAGATATATTTAGTTAGCATAAGATATTTTCTCCCTTTGCCTTGGCTGATTCTTCCAGCATTCTGTTGTACCCAAAACGATCTTTGCCACGAATCATTACAGCTTTCCAGTTGTCTAAGTTGAGCTTTTTCGCATTGGCAATTTTGAAGCTATGACCTTCCTTAAACTTTTTTTTGCTATAAATCTTTGTATCTGGGCGCACGATCCGACCATTGGTGGCCCATCGCCATTGATTTTCGGTGATGTTGTCGTAAGCTCCGTGAATTAAACGCTCGCTGAGAATAAAAAATTGACCTGCTTTCATTTCCATTGGCTTGAAGGAGCTAGACTCAATTGGGTAATCAATCTTGAGAGCTGACAATTTTTTCCTGCTATCGTTAGTATTTCCAACTTCTTGATTCGGGAAGAGGATTGGATAAAGATTTTTGTGACTACCAGGCAAGATTTTCATACAGCCGTTTTCTTTGGTAGCATTGGTTAGGGCAACCCAGCAAGTTACTTGAAAAAGCTCTTCGACATCGGAAGGATAAACCGCAGATTCTTTAAGATCGTCGGATAGATAAGTAGTGGCTTGGTGCAAGGGAGTTCCAGGACTTCCAGGTTGCTTAACAAAAAATTCAGTCCGCCACAGCATTAAATCAGGTCCTAGTAGTTGAGCGCAACGTTCGGTAATACCTGGATTCTTGAATAAATTGAGCAAGCGCGGATTATCTAAATAGCGATCTCTGGCATTCATGATGCGCTTATAAGCTTGCTGGAAATTGCTTTCTCCATCACTTTCACTGTTGGCGTTGGTTGCAATTTCAAAACCACCTTGAGAATAGGGATATATAGGTGATTCCCCTTGGGCGAGCATCTCTGTAAAATGCTCTTTTAAAGATTGGGCTTCCTCAGAAGATATTAAATTGAAAGGACCGAGATAACCATTTTCATAAAAGAAGCGAATTTCTGCTTCAGAAAGTTGATATGGCTCGTCAACTACTATTTTAGGTTTATAGCAGTCTGGTTCGCGCAGTTGGCAATAATAATCGGCATAAATTTTTTGACCGCCAGACTTAAATGCCGTCCAAAACATATGGTCATTCCAGCCTGAAGGCAATTGCTCTTGTACTTTTTTGGGCAATAAGAAATGGAGGAATTTTAGTTTGGCTAGGGTATAGGCAACTGCAATTTTGAGGCGAAATAACCATTTACTTTGATTCATAGGATAAATTACTCCGTTGAGATATTTCTTGTTCAAGGTCAAAGCGAATTAGCGATTGCTTGCCGATACTGCTGAGGTACGCGCCGTCCTTTGACTACGATTTTTACTCCACCAGCAGGAACTAGAGTAACTCCGAAAAGAGCTGGTTTAATGGGTTTCTCGTCTACTAGCTCTATTTGATAGCGAGAGAGGATCGTTGCTAAAACTAGCTTCATCTCAAACATAGCTAACGCAGCACCAATACAGCGTCTTTTCCCGCCGCCAAAAGGAATAAACTCATAGGGAGAAAACTGGCGTTCGAGAAATCGCTCTGGCTTGAACTGTCTCGGATTGGGGTAAATTTCCTCCCGTTGATGCAGTGTATAAATGCAGCCGCGAATCATGATACCTGGTTCTAATTCGTACCCCATCAGCTTGACAGGAGATTCGACAGTTCGAGGCAAAGTTATAGGCAACACGGGATTAATCCGCAAGGTTTCCTGACAAAATGCCGTAAGATAGGGCAAGCGAACTATATCGGCGGGATTGGGTCGATCTCCCAGACGATCGATTTCCTGTAGCAGCTTGGCTTTCATTTCGGGATAGAACTGCGACCAATACACTGACCAAGCCATTGCGGTTGCTGTAGTTTCATACCCCCCTAGCAGAAGGGTGAGCAACTGATCGCGGATTTCCAAATCGGACATTAGTTCACCATCTTCATGACGCGCAGACAGCAACATACTGAGAATATCGGTTCGGTCTGGATCTGGATGGGCGCGGCGATCGCGAATCTCTGATAATAACAGTTGATGAATTTGTTGGCGTTTGCGAATAAATTTACCCCAGGGACTCCAAGAACCCCAATCTTGTTGGAGAAAAGAGAAAAATAACAAACTGTTGAATATGGGAGAGTGAAACAGTCTCGCCCAATATAAAAGTAGTTGTTGGAGCTGTTGGCAACGCTCTCCCTCGTACAAGCCAAATACCGCCTTTAAAATAACTTGCAAAGAAATTTCTTCCATTACTGCACGAGCAGAAGCAGTTTGTTTGAGAGGGATTTTAGTGATCGCATTATCGGTAATCTCGCAAACCAGTTGTCCGTAAGAACGCATTCTTGCTCCATGAAAGGGAGGCATTAATAGTTTGCGCTGACTTTTATGGCGATCACCTACTTGCACAAATAACGATTCATCGCCAGCAACAGGACGGACTATACTTTTAGCCCCATTAACGAATTCTGGTTTGGTAAAAAATTCCTGAATTGCTTGAGGATGAACTAACAATACTTGGTAGTTACTAACTGGATCGATCTGAGCTTTAAAAAGATCGGGAAAATTGGCGGCTGCATCCTCCATATAACGTATGGGGTTGGTACTCCACTGGATTGTTTGCCAAAGTCTGGGGGTTTTTGGTCCTTTGATTTGTTTCATTTGTATTTTTATAAGAAAAAACTAAAAAACTTTCAACAGTGAGTAATCGGGTTTTGTATTACCACTGCAACAAAATCGCTTCCTGAGAAAAACCAGGACCCATCGCTAACAGCAAGCCATAAGACCCTGCGGGAGGCTGTTCTGCTGCTAAACTTTGATCTAGAATATATAAAACCGTAGGGGAAGAAATATTGCCAATTTCGGCTAAAGCATCCCAGCTTTCTTGTAATGCTTGATCGTCGAGTCCAAATTCTTCTTCAACGGCTTTAATAATCTTGGGTCCTCCAGGGTGAACCATCCAGCGATCGATCTTTTCTGTTGAGAGATTATGCTCCGCTAGAAGGGGATCAATGGTTTTGTGGAGAGCAACTTTGACATAATCCGCTACTTCTGGTCGCAGAATATTGCGCGTACCCGTATCTACCAAATCCATTCCCATCAAATGAACTGTATTGGGTAAAATAACCGAGCGGGTATCGATAATACGGGGTTGACCCGACTGAGCCAAAGGATGGTCTTCTCCTACCATTAAAACTGCTGCCGAACCATCGCCAAATAATGCAGCAGTAACAATTGTCATAATGATATCGCTGTAAACCCCAGGATTTTCGGGCAATTGCTTAATCATGCTAGTTAAGTCTCTTTGTAGCGAACCTTGCCATAATCCCGAAGAAGGTTCCATCGCAAACAAGACAGAAGATTCTGTAGGATGTCCTTTTAAATAATCGGCAATGCGAGCCAAACCAAAAGCACCACCCATACAACCCACTCCAGTTAACGCCATTCTTTTAATGTCGGGAGAAAAGGGAATACGATTGATTAATCGTGCATCTAATCCAGGGGTAGCTGCAATTAAAGTAGTAGCGGTAAGTTGAGATATCTCTTGAGGTGAAATTGCTGCTTTGTCTAGTAACTTATTTACAGTGGTTTCGATCGCATTGAGACATTTGGTAATTGCCTCATTAGCTACCTGAGCTACTCCAGGGGGGTCGTAAAATGAATCGAGGGGAAAAGTAAAATAGCGTCCATTAATTTTGACATTAGTAAAAAAGCGATCAATTGTCTCTAGATCGAAGTCTAGATCCATCATCAGGAAATATTTTTTTAGTGCTGTTGCTAGAACTTCCTGGGGATAATAGTGTTCGGGAAACCCTGTAGATGTCGTTACAATATACGCCATAAAAATTGCTTCAAAAAATTAATTGCATTGAGAATTAGGAATAATTAACGAGTGGAGATTTCTGCACTAACTGGGCTGAGATAGCTTGTAATAATTCTCGATCGGCAGAATGTAAAAAGAAATGATCGCCTTCAAACATCTGTAGGGCAAAATTAGCTGTAGTTTGGTGCTTCCAAGCAGCTAGTTTTACTTGCTCTACTTGAGAATCTTCTAATCCACCAAAGGCAGTAATCGGAAAGTCAAAGGGAGATTCATTGCCATAAAAATAGGTTTCTAACAGAGCAAAATCCGCCCGTAATATTGGTAAAATTTGCTCTACTAGCTTTTTGTCTTGCCAAACCGCTTCGGGAGTACCATTAAAATTCTCAATCTTTTCGATAAATCGATCATCTGGTAAATGATGAATGGGGGGTTGAAGGTCTAATAACTGAGGAGCATTTCTGCCAGAAACAAATAAATGAATGGGAAGAGGATAGTTGCGACGGCGTAATTCTCTAGTTATTTCAAAACTCAGCAATGCGCCCATACTATGACCGAATAAAGCAAAAGGACGGTCTAAATAAGGCTTAAGATGAGGAACAAGTAGGTTAACTAGTTCTTTAATACGAGTTAAGGGAGATTCTGTAAGGCGATTTTCTCTTCCAGGTAACTGTATGGCACATAGTTCGATTTCTGTTGGTAGTTGCTTAATCCAATAGTTAAAAATAGATGCTCCCGCACCAGCATAGGGAAAGCCAAAAAGTCGTAAACTAGCTTGAGGATTAGGTTGGGGAAAAATTAACCATGAATTATCCTTAACCTTTTGCTTAGTAGCGATTTCGGTTACTGTGACTAACTTCTTGTTGTGATGAGAAACTTCTGGCTCTTCCTTACCATGATGTTTTTCAATCAGAAACAGCAATTGAGTTAAAAATTGTTCTAGGTTGAGTTCGGCTAAAAATTCTACAGGAAGGGAAATTAAAAATTGTGGCTCTAGTTTTCTTCTTAACTCTGTTGCCATCAAAGAATCAAGTCCCAAACTAGAAAGACGTTGTTGCCAATCTAGTTGAGATGGTTCGATTTTAATTACTTTGGCTAATAATGCACCGAAATACTGTTTTAATAAAGAGCGTCTTTGTTCAGGTGGGGCGGTTAATATTTCAATACTTTGTGGTTGACCATTCTGGCGACAGTCTGACTCTTGGTGAGTAGAAATTGGAACAAGGCGATCGCCATTTCTATTATTTATTTTTGTAGTTTTTTGCTGTTGATGCTTACTAGCTATAAGTTCTAGCAACTTAGGTAGTAATTGAATTTCTACTGCTGATAGTGTTTCTGCTGTTGCCAACTGAATTTTTACCTGGTCGATTTTTCCTCGGTCTAACAGAGAAAGTATCGGTGTCCAGTTAGTCTTCTGAGGCTGATGGTTGTTTTGAATCCAGTAACGCTGACGCTGGAAAGGATAGGTAGGTAATACTACTCGACGACGTTGGGGATAATCTTTCTCGAAATTCTGCCAATTGATCGCCATACCTTGTAGATATAATTGAGCTAAACTATCTAACATTTGCTGCCAGTCTGAGGTTTGGGGACGCAGACTAGGTAGCAAAGTATAATGTTCTGCCTCTTCATCAGATAAGCAAAGACGACCCATACCCAATAAGATCGGTTTTGAGCCAATTTCTAGTAAAATCTCACAATCTTGTTGAGCCAAAGTTGCCATACCTTCAGCAAATTGAACTGGCTGTAAGATGTGATTGCACCAATATTGAGGAGTAGCAATTTCCTCTGTAGCTAGCTCTCCCGTAACATTAGAAATTAAGTCTATTTGGGGAGGGGAGTAACTTATTTCTCTAGCAATCCGTTCAAAGTCTGCTAGCATTGGCTTCATGAGAGGAGAATGAAAACCATGAGAAACTTGTAATGTTTTGGCTTTAATTTTTTGAGCTTCAAGTTCGCTCTTTACCTTATTCACAGCTTCTCGTTTGCCTGAGATTACGATGCTTTTAGTTCCGTTAAATGCAGCGATTGTTACTTCTTCTCGATAAGGCTCAATTGCTTGACTTACCAGTTCGGGAATAGCTAATAGAGAAACCATTGCTCCATCTTGAGGTAAAGACTGCATTAAACGCCCTCTGGTAGCAATCAGTTTTAAACCATCTTCTAAACTAAATACTCCCGCCAGACAAGCTGCGACATATTCCCCTACACTATGACCCATCATCAATGTCGGCTTAATACCCCAAGATTGCCATAACTGCGCCAAAGCGTATTCGAGGGCAAATAAAGCAGGTTGGGTATATTGGGTTTGGTCTATATCGGCTGTAGGTTGAGGGAGATAAATAATTTCTAATAGAGGTTTATCTAAATAGGTACTTAAGATATCTGCACATTTATCTAAAGCTTTACGAAAGGTGGGTTGAGTTTCATATAGTTCCCTTCCCATACCCAGATATTGCGAACCTTGTCCTGTAAACAGAAAAGCTATTTGTGGCTTTTTGCCCCCACTCAAACAACTTGTGGTTATGCTTCCTGCTTCTTCTCCAGCAGCAAAAGCTTGCAGAGACTGCTGTAACTCTGTTTTAGCTGTTGCGATCGCAACAAAGCGACACTCAAAATGAGTACGCCCAGTATTAGCGGTAAAACAGATATCTGCTAGAGAAATTTCGGGCTTGGAATCGAGGAAATTGCTATATCTTTGTGCTAATTCTACTAAAGCGCGATCGCTTCTTGCTGAAAGAGTTAATATTTGTAAGGGGCGTTCTCTGCTTTCTCTAGTTTCTGGTTCTGTAATAGTTGCTTCTTCTAACACTATATGAGCGTTTGTTCCGCCAAAACCAAAGGAACTAATTCCCGCTAGGCGCGTTCCACCTTCCACCTTCCATTTTTGTCTCTCAGTAGGAATAGATATAGGGGTTTTCTGAAGTCGAATATAGGGATTCAATCGCTTCAGATGTAAGTGAGGGGGAATCTCTTGATGCTGCAAAGCTAAAACTACTTTGATCAATCCCGCTATTCCTGCTGCTGATTCTAAATGACCGATATTAGTTTTAACCGAACCAATAAAGCAGGGTCGATCTGACTGACGTTCTTCCATCAGCACTGTTTTTAAGGACTTAACCTCAATCGGATCTCCCAAAGGAGTTCCCGTACCGTGAGCTTCAACATAGCTAATTTCTGCTGGTTTGACCCCTGCATTTTTTAAAGCTTGACGAATCACTGCTTGTTGAGAAGGTCCATTGGGGGCTGTAATGCCGTTGCTCAGTCCATCTTGGTTAACAGCAGAGCCTCGAATCACTGCCAGAATGTTATCTTTGTCTTTCAGAGCATCACAGAGACGTTTAAGAATTACTACACCACAACCTTCGCCCCGAACGTAACCGTTAGCATCTGCATCAAAAGTCTTACAACGTCCATCGGGGGACATCATTTGAGCTTGAGAAAAAACAATGTTGAGTTCTGGGGTTAAGATCAAATTTACCCCCCCAACTACACAGAGATTAGATTCTCCCGTTCGCAAACTTTGACAGGCTAAGTGGACTGCCACCAAAGAAGAAGAACAAGCGGTTTCAATTGCCAAGCTGGGTCCTTTTAAATCCAAGAGGTAGGAAAGGCGACTAGAAGCTAAACTCAGGGTTGTGCCGAGACCATCGTAAGCACTAATTTGAGTCAAATCGGCAACATTTTTATACAGCAATTGATCGTAGTTGACCACCGCCATAGCAGCAAATACTCCCGTCTGCGTTCCCGCTAATTTATCTGTTGCCAAACCTGCATTTTCTAGTGCTTCCCAAACGACTTCTAAAAACAGTCTCTGTTGAGGATCCATTCGTTCTGCTTCCCTGGGAGAAATATTGAAAAATAGAGGGTCAAAACCATCGACCTGGGATAAAAATCCTCCCCAACGAGTATTCATTTTGCCTGGGGTAGCAGGTTGGGATTCGTAAAATTTATTGATGTCCCATCTATCTACTGGAACTTCTGTAATTGCATCTATGCCATTACTCATAATTTGCCAAAATGCTTCTGGATTTTCTGCTCCTGGAAAACGACATCCCAGACCTATAATTGCAATGTTTTCCATTTTTCTACCTATTAGTTTAAGGAACATTAAATGTCTTGAGATTAAGAATTAGGAACGGTCGAGTTTCAATCAATCAATCAGTACAGAAAATTTTATTTTTCCTACTGTCCGTTTCCACAGAATTTTGTTTATTTAGTAACGTCTTGATTAAGCAGCAACCAGTTGAGAAAACTGCTGCAAAGTTTTAATGTTCCCTTTGATAGCACGCTCTATGTTTCCTCCTGAAACCATTGGTTTCATTTCGCGGTTGACAAACCAAAGATACTCCAAGCTATTAAAAGTCCGTCGAAACTCCTGTAAAAGACTTTGATGAAACTGGAGATTCTGATGAAATCCTTGATGTTCTTGACACAGGCACTGCTTCATCCAAAATAGGGCATCTTTAGTTGACATTCCAAAAGTATCAGACTGCAAAATCTTATAAAGAAAGCTCATTACCGAATAATCATCGGGACGATGTCTGTCGGGTACTACTGCCGAAAGTCCATTCCAAATGCGTTCTTGTAGCTTGTAAAAGGCTAAATTTGCCACAAATTTCTCGTAGGCTGTAGGTTGGGAAAAATCTCGATAAAGTTCCCGTGCCATAAAACGAGAAGTGGTGGTGTGAAAGGCCTCGTCTAAAAAATGATAGTAAACAATCGCTGTGGGGGTAGGAATAAACTCTCCATGCTTCTGTAATTTTCTAAAGTATTTACAGTTACTATGTTCGGTATGCTTAAGACCCAAATTGGCCATGAAGCGCAGTGTATAGTAATGGCTGGCTAAAAAAGGCGATCGCCCCCAATTATAGCTGAAAAATTGTAGCAAGGCTCTAGGGGCTAATCCTTCTCCCATGAATCCCGTACTGAAAGCGGGAGGAAAGTTATCTTTGGCTTCTAATTCTTTTAAATATTCGGAATAAAAAGTCTTTTGCCCTTTGAGCATCTGGTTAGCAATAAA
>NZ_LR213877.1 GCF_900659865.1 Hyella patelloides LEGE 07179 | reverse complement strand
TCAAAGCATGGTGGCATCGCTGATAGGGTTGTTTCTTTCATTCTGGATTGGCAGAAGTTTAATCAAGTACAAGTATCACTATACCAGGCTTATAGCTATTTTTTCTTGTTTCTTTCCGAAAGTCCAGTTAACCTTTTACCAACCCTACCAATCAATAAAAGAGGCTTATCCGAACAGTATTGCTTGGTGGTGGACTTAATCCAGAAGCCTTATCAAATTTGCCTGGAAATCCTTTAGTCGTAAAATACGCTCCTCAATTAGAACTCTTGCAAAAAACCAGCCTTAACATAACTCACGGTGGACTCAATACAACCCTCGAATCACTAAGTTATGGTGTGCCGATGGTTGCTATCCCTGTCACTGACGATCAACCAGGAGTCGCAGCAAGGATTGCTTGGACGAAAGTAGGCGAATTAGTAAAACTTTCTAGTCTAAATGTGGACAGTATGCAAAAAACTGTTGAACGAGTCTTGAAAGAATCATCGTACAAACAAAACGCAGTCCGTTTGCAAAAAGCTATTCGCCGTAATGAAGGAGTGAATCGTGCTGTTAATATTATTGAGCAGGCTGTATTAACCAAAAAGCCAGTGATAAATTTATAAGCCGAGTAATTCTATAGATGACAAAATACTCAGCTATTATGTCTCTATAAATCGATCTAAAGCTAGCAATAATTACGAATGATGCGAGAAAGCTTTGTTTTTGCCCGATTTGCTGACTTTGTTGGCGAAGTTAACCAAAGTTGCTGGTGTTTTTATCTGCTTTCTGTAACAGTATTGGCACGACTCTTCTCAAGCAATCGCGTTTGGCAACTAAAAAGATACCTTTTTAACGCGAGTTCGATGTATTTGCAGAATGTTACTACTTACCTATACTTTATTACATGGAAAAATTGTACTAATTATCCCGTTAATATTACGGCTGAATCTTTTCAGATTACTTTTGCCAACAGTATCCACGAAACCAAGTGCATCCCTTAACTTCAGACTAGATACGGTTTATATGAGGTCTTTCATGAGTTTTGGAATGGATTTTATGAGGTTAGAAGATTAAGAATCAAACTAATATCAAACGTAGATATAAGGAAAATTATTATGGCTAACTACGAAACTACCAACCCCTCAATAAATAGAAAAGTTGCTTTTGCCAGCGTTGCATCTTCATTGGGTTCAATTACCAGTCTTTTTTTAGCGACTTTTTTGCTTAATTTACCTTTTCTAGCAAACATCCCAGATGAAGACAAAGGAACCTTAAGAACTTCATTAACAGCAGGTGCTACTGCACTCATTACCCTCATAGTTGGTTATTACACCAGACCTGGAGATGGTGATGGAATTAAACCACTAAAGGATGATGAAAGACAAAGTAACGGGGGAGCGAAAAAGACTGTGGAAAAAGTTATTTAGTTCAATCGTTTTGATAATGGGGTTGAAAAATTTGTATAAATACCAAAAATCAAAACTTGTAAATTCTGCATTCAACCACTACTAAACGTAAAAATAAAATAGGTAATCTTACAGTGGAAAAAGAGCGCAATAGTTAATGGAACTTCTGAAAGATTAGTTTATCATTGCACAATAAGCTAAATATCCAAATATCTACCTAAACACTAAGATTAGAGTTATAAGCGAAATTAATTGATGAACTTCTGAACTTTGAGCAATTATGATTCCTCTGTATCAATATAGTTCTTTTTCTAACTCTCAAGAAATAGATCGGCTTGGGGAAATTATGCGCCAGTGCTTTGGTAGTTCACCCTCTGACTGGGAGCGTTATGTCAATCTTCTTAGTACTGAAAATTTCCGCATTCTGCGTCAAGGAGATCGAATCATCGCGGGATTGGCAATTTATCAGATGGGACAGTGGTTTGGGGGTCAAAATGTACCATTAGCAGGAATCGCTGCGGTGGGTGTAGCACCAGAAGCCCGTGGTAAAGGTGCAGCCAGAGAACTCTTAACTAAGACAATTCAAGAACTTTATAGCTCACAAATTGCCATTTCTGCTCTTTATCCTGCTACTCAAGCACTCTATCGTCAAGTAGGATACGAGCAAGGTGGAAGCTACTGTAAATGGGAATTACCTATCGCGAGCATCCAATTAAAAGAGCGTGACCTTTCTATGTATAAGGTTAGTTTAAGAGAGCGTCATCTTTTTGAGAATACATACAACCAACAGGCTCAAATAAATAACGGTAATTTAGCTCGCCATTCCGCTATTTGGACACAAATACTCGAATCAGAAAAAGAAAAAGAAATTTATGCTTATTTAATTGGCTCAGAAACTGCACCTGAAGGCTATATAATTTTTACTCAAAATGAAACAACGATTGAAATTAGGGACTGGGTGTTATTAAATGCCTGGGCTGCTCGACGCTTATGGACATTTTTAGCCGATCATCGCTCGATGATTGAGACAGTAATTTGGCGAGGTGCGTCTGTTAATCCCTTTACGCTACTGTTACCCGAACAAACAGCGAAAATTACCAGCCAGATGATTTGGCTGCTACGGATAGTTAATGTGCCTTTGGCTTTGTCACTGCGGGGTTATCCAACCCAATTAGAAGCAGAATTACATTTAGATGTTCGTGATGATTTGATAGCTGCTAATAATGGTAAATTTTGTCTGAAAGTCTCTCAAGGAAGAGGAGAGGTTAGTCAAGGAGGAAAAGGTTATTTTCAGATAGATATCCGCAGCTTAGCATCACTCTATACAAGTTTTTTGAGTCCCCAACAGCAGCAACGTTTGGGCTATCTACAAACAACCTCAGAAGCCTTAGAGACAGCAAATCTAATCTTTTTTGGAGATCGCCCTTGGATGGCAGATTTTTTCTAAGTAATAGTAGTGTTATTTATTTTGTAGAGTTGCAAGCCTCCCTCATTAATTGACATTAAAATACTTCATCAGGAATAGTTAATCCTTTGAGAGATTGTTGAGTAGAATTAAGATTTTTTCCTTGAATTAAAACACCAAAACCACCTAAACCCATAGGATTAATTAACTGGTGTAAAGCATCTCTTCTTTGCAATATTTGCAGGGCATTATATTGACCACTAGAAAGTTTTTGCAAGCGATCGCCTAGACCTAAAGACATTAAAAACATGGCTTGTTTTGTAAAGTCTATTGTGAATAATTCTTGTTGTTTACCGTATTTTTCTAAAGCAGTAAAATCCACATGAGCGGTAATATCTTGTTCTCCTAAATTAATGTAAGGATTATTATGATGACGATGTTGATAGTAACACTTTAATGTTCCTTGGCTTCTTTGGGGATGATAATATTTACTGGCAGGATAGCCATAGTCAATAGTTAGTAAATATCCTTGTTGTAATTTATTGCCAACCTTATTTAACCAATCCTGAGCAGCTAAATTTACTTCTGTACGATAACCTTGAGGATAATCATCATTAACAATATTAATTTCTACTAATTCAAAGTATTCTTTTATTTTCGGTGTAGAAATTTCTCCAGAGATTTCTTGGAGCTTTTCACCATCTATTGTTAAATATATTTCTTGCAGTTGACCGTTATTGACTACAACTTGATGTACGGGAAAAGCATCAATCAACTCATTAGAAAAGCAACAACCAATAAGAGAATTATCAGGTATATCTGACCAACTTTGCCATTTTATATTTAACTCTTTAAAATCTGCTAAAACTTGCTGTTGTTGTCTAATTAATTCGGGAGACTTTTCCAAAATAATATATTCTAGATTCGGTATGATTTCGCTATTGCTAGAGATTAAATAACCAAGAATATCTTGAGCCAGATTACCATTACCCGCGCCCATTTCCACCACAGCAAAAGTTTCAGGACAATTTAACTTGTGCCACATTTCTGCTAACTGGATAGCTAACAATTCACCAAAATCTTTACCCAAAGAAGAAGCTGTAAAAAAATCTCCTTTCGACCCAATATTTACTTTTCCCGAACTATAGTAACCATAATTAGGATCGTATAAAACCACATCCTGATATTCAGCAAAGGTGATACGCGATTGAGGAGAATTACGAATCTTTTCCGAGACAATCTTGTATAATGCTGAAGAATTAGCCCTTTTCATATTTTAAGACTCAAAAATAAGCTGTGACCGTCAGAAACCGCGAACCATTTTCTAGTTTAGTATTTTATCGTTTTGTTAAATGGTCAATGGTTAACCCTATCTTATATACCTACTTTCGGGGACGTGTTTATGGAGCAGAAAAAATCCCTCGATCTGGTTCTTATATTGTAGTGAGTAACCATGCTAGTAACTTAGACCCACTTATTTTAGCGGTTGCAGTGTGTCGTCCCGTATCATTTATGGCAAAAGAAGAGTTGTTTCGCATTCCCGTCTTAAAAAAAGCGATCGCTCTTTGTGGGGGTTATCCTGTTAAAAGAGATACTAGCGATCTGGCTGCTATCAAATCAGCGATCAATTTTATTAATCAAGGTTGGCTCTCAGGAATCTTTCTCGAAGGAACAAGAACAACCGACGGCAAAATTAACGACCCTAAATTGGGTGCAGCTTTAATTGCAGCCAAAACCGAAACCCCTCTGATTCCTGCTAGTATCTGGGGAACAGAAAAAGTTGAAAAAAGTCCGACTATTCTTCGACCAACACCCATTACGATCAGATTTGGGGATACTATTGCACCTCCTACATCTAGGAAAAAAGCTGATTTACAAGCTGTTACCGAACACTGCACCAAAGTTATTCATCAAATGCACGCTCTGGGGAGATAGCAGTTATTTGAAGACACCGAGTCAGAAGCAAGTAGGAAAGTTAAGAAAAGTTAATAAGTAATGAGTAATAGGTTACAACTAACAATCAACTAATAACTACTAACTACCAAATCAACTAGCTCGATTGACATATACATTATTGGGCGTATACATATAAGTGCGTTGTCCTAGCCAAGTTGCTGTACCTTCAATGGCGCAACTACACCCTGCCATCATATCGGCTGCTTGTTGGGCGTGAAGGGGTTCTAAATGGGCCAGATTAACAACTACAGTGTATCGTTCTTTGAGCTTTTGTAGAGCAGACATGATTTCTGATTGGGATTCAGGTTCTAAAATAAAAATATCGGCGTATTCTGTGGCAGGTAAATTCATAGTTCCAAATTATCGGGCTTGGTGTTGAATTTTAGGTCTACATCTTACTGCAATCTCAGTAATAGTGCAAATGATCTATCTGTTTGATCGAAACTTGATTATAGTTATTCAAATAAAAATTTAAGGGAATATCGAATAATTACGGTATAGAGGAATACCATAACGATTCAATTTTATTGGCAATTTCCTCAGCTTGGGAATATTCCTCAGCAGACAGTAAAACAGTAACATGACCTAATTTTCGACCTGGATGAGAATCTGTTTTACCGTACCAATGTATATAGGTATTAGGTAATTGAGCAATTTGCTGACGTTTTTCTAAATAATCACTGTCAGAGGTTTCATAACCCAAAAGGTTAACCATCACTGAAGCATGACTCTTCATGACAGGAGGTGTTAGAGGAATTTCTGCGACGGTGCGTAATTGCATTTCAAATTGAGAAATATCACAAGCATCAAGGGTATAGTGTCCAGAATTATGAGTACGAGGCGCGATTTCGTTGACCAAGACTCTCTCATCTGAAGTTAAAAATAATTCAATGCCAAAAATCCCCACTACTTGCAATTTCTCTACTAAAGTACGAGCGATCGCTTGTACTTGTTTTTTAACGGCTTGAGATACTTCTGCTGGTGCAATTACCCAATGGCACACTTGCTGTTTTTGATAGGTTTCTACTACTGGGTAGGTAATTATTTCTCCACTGTTATTTCTAGCTACCATAATGGCTAGCTCTTTGGTAAAGGGGATAAATTCCTCTATTAAAAGAGAAGGACAGCCATATTTATGCCAAATCGCGCTTAATTCTACTGCATCCTTGACAATGAATGTTCCTTGTCCATCGTAGCCATGACGACGGGCTTTTAATACCACAGGAAATTTCTTACATAGTGGTGTTTGTAAATCTGACTTTTGTTCTAATAAACTGAATTTTGGTATGGGTAAGCCAATACTTTGTAAATAGCTGCGCTGTTCGTACTTATCTAGTAGTGGTGCTAAAGCATCTAAACTAGGACGAAAAATAACGCCTTGCTGTTCTACCAAAGACTGTAAAGCATCCAAGTCAATAAATTCGTTTTCAAAAGTAATCACGTCACACAGAGTAGCCAGTTTAGCCGTTGCTTGAGAATCTGCGATCGCTCCTAAAATAACATTTTGAGCTTTACTAACAGCAGGATCGTTATATTTAGGCGTTTGCACAATCAATTCTAAATCGAGATTAGGTGCCACAGAACCCATCATCCAGGCTAACTGTCCGCCACCAATTACTCCTATTTTTTTAGCTGCCATTGCTGATAGTTAAATAACTTTAAATGACCCAAAATATAACGAAACCATAGCTTTTCTCTTACTGTCAAGAGATTTTTACGAAAAATAAAATAGTTTTTATACCTACAAAGTGTCAATTAGCTGTAAGCGCGATTGCCATAAGCTATAAGCAGGGCTATTTCAACTGAAGCTCGAACTCCCCGATGAAGAGATATAAGCGCGATTGCCATAAGCTGTAAGCTTCAAATTAACCGCTAATAGCTATGGAAGGCTTAAAGCTTAAAGCTTAGAGCTTTAAGCTAAAGCCGTAGGCTTTGTCATTAATCTTGAGATTTAGTATCAAATTTAACAGAAACAAGTAATTTTTATTTCTCATAAATTGCGTTTTAAATAATAATTTTTGCCCCGTGCTTAAACAAAAAAATAAACATCTACCAATCGATACATATTGTTCGATTATTTAGAAGAACACACAATAATAATTAATCAAAATAAAGTATTAAAACCTTGGAATAACTACAGAGTAAACCTTCAACACACTCATTTGCTCTCAATTGTTTGAGAAAATTACTGTATCATTTTATTTCTAGTAATTTTTAATACAAAAAAATTATTGTAAAATTTGATAATTCTTTAATAAGAAACAACACTTACGTCCCTAAAAAAAATGTTTACGCTACTCAATGTTTTGTTTGCCTTTGTGATGGTGGGTATTTTACTCCTCGTGGCAAGGTTTATAAAACATCAAATCAAAATATTGCAAACTCTTTATTTACCTGAATCGATCATTGCAGGAGCGATCGCTTTAATCTTAGGACCAGGTGTTTTAGGAGCAATTTCTGTTGCTTTAGGAGTCAGTCCCGATTCATCTCTAACTGGTGGCTTATTTCCCGAAGAAATGCAGGCTGTGTGGTCAGAATCTCCAGGGGTATTTATCAATATTGTCTTTGCAGCTTTGTTTTTAGGTGAAACTATACCTAATCCCAAAGAAATCTGGCGGAAAACTGCCCCCCAAGTAGCTTTTGGACAGAGTTTAGCATGGGGACAATACACTATTGGTATTTTAGTCACTTTACTCATTTTATCCCCTGTTTTTGGCGTTAATCCCATCGCAGGAGCATTAATTGAAATCGGCTTTGAAGGAGGACATGGTACATCAGCAGGAATGGCAGACACCATGACGGAATTAGGCTTTCCCGAAGGAGGCGATTTAGCTTTGGGTTTAGCAACTGTAGGAATTATTTCAGGAATCCTTTTTGGTACAGCTTTAGCTCATTGGGGTAGACAAAAAGGTCATATTCAAACAGCACCTACAGCAGTGGATAGTGGTGACGCACAATTTCAAGAAACCGCCGAAATTGAAAGTAGTCGAGTTTTAGCCAGACGTTCTAGCCTAATGCAAAATTTGCTGATCGATCCTTTATCTCTCAACTTCGGCTTTACAGGACTAGCAGTAGTGATTGGTTGGTTAATCTTACAACTACTTACCTTAATTGAATCATTGACTTGGGGTAGCGGAGGTTTAGAGTTAATTGGTGCTGTACCTTTATTCCCGATGGCGTTAATTGGTGGGATTATCATTCAAGTGGTGATGAAACGCCTCGATCTCGATGTTCTCATCATTAGAAGACTACAAGAAAGAATTGCTGGTGTAGCTCTAGACCTTTTAGTAGTTACTGCTTTAGCAACTATTAACCTTGCTGTATTAGGCGCGAATATTGGTGTTTTCCTCAGTTTAGCTATAGTTGGTATCCTCTGGAACGTTTTAGCATTCATCTTTCTTGCACCTCGCATTTTGCCTGTTTATTGGTTTGAACGAGGTATTGGTGACATGGGACAGTCTATGGGAGTGACCGCCACAGGAATTTTGTTGATTCGGATGGTAGATTCAGACAATCACACGGGAGCATTTGAAAGCTTTGCTTACAAACAGTTATTCTTTGAACCTATTGTTGGTGGCGGTTTATTTACGGCTGCTGCACCAGCTTTAATTACTCGCTTTGGTTCGATTTCAATTCTCTTTCTCACTACGGGATTGTTAGCCTTTTGGTTGATTTTTGGGATTGTCAACTGTCAACGAACCCAGAAAAAATTGCAATCAGAACAAACTGAACCTACTCCTCCTGCAACTATGGCTAGATAGTGTTTTTCGTGAGTGGTTAGCAGTTGATGGTTAGTGCTTGGTTAGTCTTTGCTTCTTGTTTATATAGTGAACTTCTAGCTTTTTAGCTCATGATGTTAATGCAAGTCTTATATCAAATACTTAAATGTTTGCTACAAATAAATTTACCTTGTAGTGATAATTCATGAATTATCACTACAGATTATATGTTACATTCTTTTGTATTTCATATTACTATTTGCTTTTTAGCGATCGCTATTATTCTAAGATCGCTCGTTAGATCGACCAATCACTGATTCAACTCAAGCCACCATACAATCTATTATGAAAAAAGTAATTAATAATTAGAGTTGCTCTAACTCTTGTAAAATACTTTCTATTTGTAGTTTACTAGCAGTTATTTTTTCGGTTATAGATTTACTCAGATTAAGTTGCGTCTCTAACTCCTGTTGACGGGGAGTAATCGTATCAATAAACTTTTGTAAACAACCATTTAATTCTGTAGCTAAAGCTTTCCATAAAGTATCAGTGTAAGTCTTTTGTAATTCTCGGAATGTGATTTCAATTTGTTCTTTTACCTTGTCTCTTTCTCTGGGTAAGGCATTAATACTGAAAAGACCAAATAGCACTGATAAAACAAAGGCAGAAGCATCTAAAGAAGCAGCACTAAATAACATTTGACCACCCAAACCTGTAACTGCTGCTGCAATACCTAGTTTTCCGCAATTATTTAATCCTTTATCTGCTGCTAGCTTAATTTTTTCCGACATTTGTTGAATGTCAACCTGCTCGCTATTCAAAGTGGGAATGATTAATTTATCTTCACCCAAAGTAATTGCAGTTTCAATATCTTCTGTCGCTTCTCGGAAAATGCGATCGCGATATTGCATAAAAGTAATAGTTGCTTCTCGGAAAATTTCTTGTAAATTTTGATCTAATTGAGCTTCTTTAATAGCTGTAATCAGCTTTTCTTCTAATTTGTCATCTTCATTGGTTAAGCGTTTTTTCGCAATACTAAAAAATGCTATTTTTTCGTTAACAATTTTATTGGTAGTTTGGATTAAAAGCCGAAACAAGTCATCTATATTACGTTGAAAGATAGCAAACAACAACTTATACTCTTCCAGTCTTTCTTTAATTCTTTGTAGAGTTCGATCGAAGATAACTTTTTCAGCTTCCAATTTCTCTTGAATAACTTGATTGCGCTTTTCTAATCGATCTAAATACACTAATAAAGAATTTTGAGGTCCTTGTAACTTCAGCTTAATTTTTTCGGTTTCTGCCAAAAACGCCAATAAGAAATTCTTTAATTCCTCCATTCCTGCACCAGTATGAGAAGAAATCGCAAATACTGGAGGCATTTCCGTAAAAATTTCCTCTAAACCATCACTAACATAAGCTTTAACTTGTTTGACTTCTGCTTCTGTTGCCAGATCTATCTTATTAATAGTGATAATTACTTTTCTTGCCCAAGTACTATCTACCAAGAATAAAAAGTCCTGCTCTGACTTGCTTAAAGGACGTTCAATAGAAGTTACAAACAAAATAATATCTGCTTGTTTGAGATAATTTTCCGTTAATTCTTGATGTTGTTCGATAATCGAATTTGTCCCAGGACTATCGATAAAAACCAATCCTCCTAAATCTTCAGGATCGTAAGATTCAATTGTTTTGGTAGTGGGAATAATTCCTACGGGTGCATTAGTATTATCACCCAAATAATTGAGCAAACTAGACTTTCCTGCATTAAACTCCCCACAAATAAAGATCGAAAAGGGATTAGCCAATTGCTGTTTCAGACCTGAGATGTCTGGCTGAAAATCAGGAAAGAGTACCTTGGCTTCTACGAACAATCCTTCAACCTGTTCTATATTTTCTTGACTGCGATCGAAGAGTTGCTGTTGTCCTGTAGATAAAGTCAGAGGCATAATTTTCTAACCAAATAAAGAATAGTACAGATAATATCTTTAATTAATTAAATAACAAGAAATACCCAATGCTCTCAATAATTTTATGATTTTTTATTTTTAGTGGTTGGTTGTTAACTGAATAACTGGTCACTGATAACTAGTCACTGCTTCAATTGCTGCTTCAAGTGCGATCGCAATATGAGTCCAATGAGTACCCCCCTGACAAAAAGCAATGTAAGGTTCTCTTAAAGGACCATCTGCGGAAAATTCAGAGGTACTACCATCGATAAATGTCCCCCCAGCCATCACTAATTTGATTTCATAGCCAGGCATTTGGGCGGGAACGGGTACGACATAGGAATCTATGGGAGAGTGCTGTTGAATAGCTTGACAGAAGGCAATTAACTTTTCGGCGTTTCCCAGTTGAATACTTTGAATCGTATCGCGACGGGTTGACCAAGGATCGGGACTGACGGGATAACCTAATTTATCAAACACATAGGCAATTAAGTGGCTTCCTTTGATCGCTTCTCCTACCATCTGAGGAGCTAAGAATAAACCCTGAAATAATAACCGATTTTGATTGAGGGTTGCACCACCTCTACTACCAATACCAGGAGCAGTCAAACGACAAGTTGCCAATTCCACTAGATCGGCTTTTCCTGCAACATAACCCCCTGCGGTGACAATAGTACCCCCAGGATTTTTAATCAGTGACCCCGCCATTAAATCTGCTCCCACAGCAGTAGGTTCAACTGTTTCGATAAACTCTCCATAGCAATTATCCACAAAACAAACCGTGTTGGGGTTTTGCTGCTTTACCAGCTTAACAATACGCTCAATATCTTCAATTGAGAGACTTTTGCGCCAAGAATAACCGCAAGAGCGTTGAATCAAGACTAAACGAGTTCGATCTTTTACTGCGGTAGACAGAGCTTCCCAATTAATTTCTCCTTCTGTAGTAAGGTTTAATTGACGGTATTCAATGTTAAACTCCCTAAGAGAACCTTGAGAGCTTCCTCTAGTGCCAATTACTTCCTCTAAGGTGTCATAAGGTGCGCCAGCAACCGCTAGCATTTCATCACCAGGACGTAAAACACCAAATAAAGCACAAGCGATCGCGTGAGTTCCCGAGACAAATTGTATTCTAACAGCAGCAGCTTCGGCATTCATGACATCGGCAAAAACTCGATCTAAAGTTTCTCGTCCTAAGTCATCGTGTCCGTAACCGCTAACACTAGAAAAATGTTGTACTCCCACTTTGCGATCGCGAAAAGCCGTCAACACTTTTTTTAAATTTTTCTTGACCTGAGTGTCAATACCAGAAAAAATCGGTAATAGTGCTTGTTCTGCTTCTAATAGGAGATCGGAGCTACTAATCATTTGATAAAAATGTTTTTTGTTTTTGCCAATCATTTATCGAAAAGCATTTACCTAAACAATGTCAAATCCTCTTTTTTTTGCCTGAGATTTTTAGTCAACACCAAGGGTTGGATATGGCGAGACTGGGTTCACAAGGTTCTGAGGTTTCCTCAGAACACGACCTCTCGAAACCTCGCCATCCCTCTCGGTCATAAACATCTCATAAAGCCATTTTTGTAGGTTGAGACAGTTTGTTTCCCAAAAGACATCTTTTATTCAAGAGCCTTTTTCTGGCTATTAGGTAAAACGTAAGACTATTAAATCTATCTTATGTTGCTCCTTTTTACTACCTCCATGTTGCTTATTTCACACAACAGAGGAAAAAAACCATGCGTAAAGTTGAGATTTAGGTTATTAAATGACAATTGCTACATCAGAAAAATTACCCCTAGCCTGGGATACTATTATTTACATGGCGACGATTCATTTAATCGCCTGTTTAGCATTCTTTCCCAGTAATTTTAGTTGGGGAGCAGTGGGGGTTGCCTTTATCCTCTACTGCATTACAGAATGGGGAGTTACAGTGGGATTTCATCGTTATGCTTCTCATCGAAGTTTTGAAACCAATAAATTTGTAGAATACTTTTTTATATTTTTGGGAACTCTTGCTTGTGAAGGAGGTCCAATTGAATGGGTCGGAATGCACCGCATTCACCATAAATATTCAGACACTCACCAAGACCCCCATGATTCTAGTAAAGGTTTCTTATGGAGTCATTGGGGATGGATGATGTATGAAAGTCCCGCAGAAAAAGATGTCCACCGTTATGTGAAAGATATTGAAAACGATCGTTTTTATCAGTTTTGCCAAAATTTCATGATCCCGATTCAAGTTGTTTTAGGCTTGGGTTTATTTTTCTTAGGTGGTTGGTCTTACGTAATTTGGGGGATTTTTGCTCGTTTAGTGGTAGTCTTTCACTGCACTTGGCTGGTTAATAGTGCTACTCACAAGTTTGGTTATCGAAGTCATGAATCTAACGATCGCTCCAAAAATTGCTGGTGGGTAGCTTTACTGACTTTTGGCGAAGGCTGGCATAATAATCATCACGCTTATCAATACTCTGCTCGTCACGGGTTAGAGTGGTGGGAAATTGACATTACCTGGATGATTATTAAAACCTTAGAGACTCTTGGTTTAGCCTCTAAAATCAAACTACCCCCTCTACAAAAGACAAAAGCGTAAATTTGAGCTTTTCACAAGAAATCTAGCATAATAGGCAATAGGTAATTCAAATCCAAGTTTTATCTGTTGTCTATTTTTTGGTATCTGTTAACAAAACTTAGTGTTTGACAATGGTAATTTCTCACAATTAAATGGGTAAATTAAAACCATAGCCCGATCTATATACGTAATTACCATTAGTAAATCACTCCTAAATTAACTAATTAAATTTAACAATATTCATGTTTTCTATTTACATTTTGACTTATAACGAAGCAACGGAAATAGCAGAATGCATTGAATCAGCACTGTTGTCAGATGATATCATTGTTGTTGATTCTTTTAGCACAGATCGAACTGTAGAAATTGCCAGTCGCTATCCTGTTAAAGTCATACAACATGAATTTGAAAGTCATGGTAAACAAAGAACTTGGATGTTACAAGAAATTTCCACAAAATACGATTGGGTATATATTCTGGAAGCTGATGAAAGAATGACTCCTGAGTTGTTTGCTGAGTGTTTAGACAGGGTAAAAAAAGCGGAGAAAATAGGCTACTACGTAGCAGAAAGAGTAATGTTTATGGGGAAATGGATTCGTCATAGTACCCAATATCCCCGTTACCAAATGCGATTGTTTACTAAAGATAAGGTTTGGTTTACTGATTATGGTCATACAGAAAGAGAAGTCTGCGATGGAGAGACGGGCTTTTTACAAGAAACTTATCCCCACTACACTTCTGGTAAAGGTTTAAGTCGTTGGATTGAAAAACATAACCGCTATTCTACCGATGAAGCCAAAGAAACTATTACTCAGTTAGAAAAAGGTAGAGTCGATTGGCGAAGTTTACTTTTTGGGAGATCGGAAATAGAAAGAAGAAGAGCTTTAAAAGATTTATCCCTTCGTTTACCCTTTAGACCAATTATTCGTTGGTTTTATATGTATTTTATTCTCAAAGGGTTTCTTGATGGTAAAGCAGGATTTACTTGGTGTACGCTACAGGCTTTTTATGAATATTTAATTTTATTAAAAATACAAGAAATCAGGCAAAATAAAGCAAAAATAGACAACAACTCTCATGTTGAATCAGAAAAAGCTGTTAATTTAATTTCTAATTCGGAAAAGATAACTATTAATAATATAGGACGTTAAGTTGGTAGGGGGGATTTTGGCTAACTTTGAAAGCAAAGATTCGTGATGTTGTGATGTCGTAATGTTATACCCTTTATCAACAGCATAGTTCTATATACTGGGATTTCCCATAGCCCACACTCAAAAGTAACTGGATAGATAATACCAATCCTCGAAATTTGCTAAATAGATAGCAAATTATTTTTTTCCCAGAAAAAATCCTAAAACTACTTAAAACTACTGTTTACACTAACTCCTGTAGAGACCCCTTATCCTATCCAAACTCGACACCCGTGCAAAGGGAGATTTTAAGTGGGTTTTTAAGAAATAATAGTTATCTTGTTGGATAATAAGCTTCTTGGCTGTTAACTGCTAGTTAATACGATTTCTAGTCAATAAATTTAAGAATCATTTGGGGATTTTAGATGTTTTTGGGTAATTTCCCAAGCAGTATTGATTAGTTGCATTGCTTGCTCTGAACCTTGTCGATCTGGATGATATTTAAAACTCATTTTTTTGTAAGATTCTTTGCCAAAAGCTACAAAGCCAACAGCACACCAAATTAGATCGAGTCCATCAATAATCAAATTTTGATAAGTGTGATATTGTTCTAGATTTTGAGCAACTAAACTTTGATATAATCTTTCTGCATTGGCTAATTTAGCTTTAATAATTTCAATATTGAAGATTATATTCTCTGTTTGTTCTTCTCGGTTATTGTTTTGATAATCGTTTTGACGTGAATAAAGTTCGTGATTTTCTGGGTTGAAATTATTGTCTGAGTGAGAATCAGTATTTGAGATTGAAGCTACAGAAGAGTACAAAGTATCTAATAAATCTTGATTATCTTGAAACTCTGTTTGTAAAAACTGAAATTCTTCAGAAAAAGATTGAATCTTGGCTATTTTTGCTTGTTTTTCTTTGAGTTCTTCCCCACGATGATATAGTTCTAAAGCTTCTCGATCTAATTCACTTTGACGACGATATTTATCTTCAATTTCGAGCTTTAACTGCTCAATATTTTGAGTAAGTTGTTCGATATTCTGAGTAATTTCTGCCTGTTCTTTTTGATTGGCTTTCTCTTTTTGCTCTATCTCTTCTAGTTGTAATTTTATCTGACTAATAATTTCTGTGAAGTTCATTGATAGTAATTCTTGGTTGAGTAAGATATACCTTGGCTAAGTCAGGTCAGAGGTAAGAGGTAATAGTTAATAGCGTGAGTTCGATATGGACAAAACTAAATAGTTTGGAGAGAGGCAATCAATAGGTTGTTATTGCATTCCCACAAGTCCACAATTTAATTTTAGATACTATAATTATTGGTCGAACTGATGTTTGATAGTTGACCGAGCTTCGTGAGAAACCCTGCATACTATACATTTAGCCCATTTGTAAACTACTTCTCCAGGATAACTGCTCTAAAATTAGAATAGTGAAACAAATTACTCAAATTGCAAACTGTTTCACCAACTTAATTTATTATCCAATATATGTTTGTGATTAGAACATAAAGATCGACCTATTTTCCCAAAATTTTCTAAAAAATAGCCGTCTCCCAAAAGAGAAACGGCTACCAAAAACTATTTATTCTTGTTCTAGGAGAAAAGAATTTAGTAATCAAAGTCTCCGCCAGGAGCAGCAGGAGCTTTATCTTTTTCAGGCTTATCTACTACGATGCATTCAGTAGTTAAAACCATTCCTGCAATAGAAGCAGCATTTTGTAATGCAGAACGAGTTACTTTCGCGGGATCGACAATTCCTGCTGCAAACATATCGACAAATTCATTAGTAGCAGCGTTGAAACCTATATTGAACTCTTTTTCTTTGACTCTTTCAGCGATCACTGCGCCGTTTTGACCTGCATTTTCAGCAATTCTTTTCAAAGGAGCAGTTAAAGCACGGGAAACTAGTAAAGCACCAGTTAAACCTTCGTCTTTGAGATTAGCTTTTGCCCACTGTTCTAAGTCGGGTGCGAGGTGAGCTAGAGTAGTACCGCCACCAGGAACAATACCTTCTTCTACGGCTGCTTTAGTTGCGTTGATGGCATCTTCGAGACGTAGTTTGCGGTCTTTCATTTCGGTTTCAGTAGCAGCACCTACTTTAACTACTGCAACACCACCACTAAGTTTTGCTAGACGCTCTTGTAGTTTTTCTTTGTCATAAGAAGATTCTGTTTCTTCCATTTGACGGCGAATTTGTTCGCAACGAGTTTTAACGTCTGCTTCGTTACCTTCAGCAACAATGATAGTACTGTCTTTAGTAATGTTGATACGACGTGCAGAGCCTAGCATTTCAACTTTAGCACTTTCGAGTTTTAAGCCAGCATCTTCAGAAATTACCTGACCACCAGTAAGAACTGCAATGTCTTCTAACATTTGTTTACGGCGATCGCCAAATCCTGGTGCTTTCACCGCAGCTACATTAAGTACACCACGAAGACGGTTAACTACAAGGGTTGCTAGAGCTTCTTTTTCAATGTCTTCAGCCAAGATTAGTAAGGTTTTACCTTGACGAGCAACCTGTTCTAGTACGGGTACTAAATCTTGTACTAAGCCAATTTTTTTATCAGTGATCAGAATTAAAGGATCTTCTAAAACTGCTTCCATGCGCTCGGTATCAGTTACGAAGTAAGGAGAAATATATCCTTTGTCGAAACGCATCCCTTCAGTAATTTCGAGTTCGGTAGTCATGGATTTACCTTCTTCTAAAGAGATAACTCCTTCTTTCCCTACTTTCTCCATTGCTTCAGAAATCATGCTACCGACTTCTTCGTCGTTACCCGCAGAAATCGCACCTACTTGAGCGATCGCCGTAGAGTCTTCCACTGGTTTGGCGTGTTCTTTAATTTTGCCTACTAAGTATTCAGTTGCTTTGTCAATCCCACGTTTCAGAGCAATGGGGTTAGCACCCGCAGCTACGTTACGCAGACCTTCTTTAACAATGGCGTGAGCTAGTACAGTTGCAGTGGTTGTGCCATCTCCAGCGACATCATTAGTTTTAGAAGCAGCTTGACGAATTAGAGATACGCCAGTATTCTCGATGTGATCTTCTAATTCAATTTCTTTGGCAATTGTCACCCCATCGTTGACAATTTGGGGTGCGCCAAATTTCTTTTCGAGAACTACGTTACGTCCTTTAGGCCCTAAAGTCACCGCTACGGCTTCTGTTAAGAGATCGATTCCTTTTTCCAGAGCGCGACGAGCTTCGTCGTTATAAATAATAGACTTTGCCATAGGTAATATTTTCCTTGGTTGCTGTTTAAAAATTGAGGGATAAAAAATTGCAATTAATGAATAAACCGCTTTACAGCCTGAAATTAGTGGTGTTGTCGAGAATTGTTTCAGAGATTTCAGGATTGAAGATTAGGGATTGAGTAAATTCCATGTAGAACTTAATGACCCATTATTCGTTAACTGTCTCAACACTCTAATTCTCAAGCCGAACTAAGGTTTAACTAGGAAACTGCTGCGAGAATGTCTTTTTCAGAAAGTAGTACGTAATCATCACCACCCAATTTGATGTCTGTACCAGCGTATTTAGAGTAAAGAACTTTGTCACCTACTTTGACTTCTAATGGAGTGAAACTACCATCATCGTTGCGCTTACCAGGACCTACTGCTGCCACTTCACCTACTTGGGGCTTTTCTTTTGCAGTATCAGGTAGATACAACCCACCAGCAGTTTTTTCTTCAGAAGCACTAACCTTGATAAAAACGCGATCGCCCAAAGGTTTTACGGTGGAAACGTTAATGCTAATAGCTGCCATACAAATCTCTCCTAAAGGTCTAATAAAATGTTTTTTGGTTGATTGCCAATCTAAAAATAGCCGTGGTGAGAATACTTGAAGATTATCTTTAGCACTCTCACCTTACGAGTGCTAATTTAGCTAAATCTGAGTAGACATGGCAACTAGGTGTTCAGTGCGGTTTACCGTACAATTACAGTGATCGCTTATCAGTTACTGGTTACCAGTTATCAGTCAAAGAAATATTCTTTTCTCTCACAAATAACAGGCTTTCAACCTAAAATTAATCATTATCCATTGTTATGACTCATTCTTTAGACATCAAAACTTTAGCTCGTTGGATGGCAGCAGATTTTAGTAATCAAGCGCAAGCTTATGAAAATCCGCCCTTTTTCGCTAATATCAGGGTTTGTATGCGTCCATTATCTCCAGAATTGTTTGGTGGTACGAGTTTATTTTTAGAGCAAGCTTATGACTTTATGCTCGATAAGCCCTATCGGTTAAGAGTTTTAAAATTTAACGTAGTAGAAGATCGTATTGAACTAGAGAATTATAAGGTTAAAGAGCAAGAATTGTTTTTTGGCGCATCCCGCGATCGCGATCTCTTACAAAAATTAACACCAGAAACGATCAAAAAGATGGCTGGTTGCGATATGAATGTGACATGGACAGGTAAGAGTTTTCAGGGTCAAATCAAACCAGGTAAAGCCTGTATTGTGGAGCGCAAAGGCAAAATTACCTATCTAGATAATAGCTTTGAAGTGGATGGCTCGCAATTAATCAGCTATGATCGCGGGCGCGATCCTGAAACCGATGAATTAGTTTGGGGTTCGGTTGCAGGGCCATTTAACTTTAAACCTGTCAATAGTTTTGCGGAGGAAGTCAATTAAGGAACAAGGAAGAAGAAACAAGGAAGTAATATTTTGAACTTTTAATCATGAAAAATAATAATTCTTTACCAATTCAATTTGTATTTTATGCGCTCGGCGGTTTTTTCCTGATAGTTTTGTTGGGATTTTTAAAGCCTTTTGCCATTGTTAATGCAGGAGAAAGAGGCGTTATAATGCGTTTTGGAAAAGTGCAAGACATAATATTGGATGAAGGGCTACATCCGATTATTCCTATAGTTAATACAGTTAAAAATTTAACGGTAAGAGTTCAAAAAAATGATGTTAATGCTGAAGCTTCTTCTAAAGATTTACAAGATATCCAAATGGATGTAGCTATTAACTGGCACATAGAACCTACCAAAGCTAACAAAGTTTTTCAAAGAGTAGGAGATGAGGAACAAATTGTTTTTCGTATTATTACTCCTGCTGTAGCAGAAGTGGTTAAAGCTGTAACTGCCAAAAAAAATGCTGAAGAGATTATTACCAAAAGAACTGAATTAAAAGAAGAAATTGATAGTTTATTGAAAAATAGACTGGGTAGTTATGGTATCGAAGTAGATGATGTTTCTTTAGTTAATATTTCTTTTAGTCCTGAATTTGCTAAAGCAATTGAAGCAAAACAAATCGCCGAACAAGAAGCAAAAAGAGCAGGATTTGAAGCGTTAAAAGCAGAAAAACAAGCTCAAGCAGATGTTAACCGCGCTAAAGGACAAGCGGAAGCTCAAAGATTGCAAAGACAAACTTTAACAGCAGAATTATTACAAAAACAAGCAATAGAAAAATGGAACGGTCAATTTCCTTTAGTACTCGGAGGCGAAGGCGCACTACCTTTCATTAACATTAATGCTGATGATTTTAATACTAATAATCAAAATTAATTTAGTCGATCTTTAGTGACTAATTAGTAATCACTAATTGTTAATTCTTACTGGCTTTTGGTTGATAACTAATAACTGATAACTAATAATTGGTAGCTGAATTAATGTGGAAATATAAAACACCTGGTATTCCTGATAAATTATTTGCTCGTCTTCCTGGTATTCCCTTAAGTAAAAGAGAAGTCCGTATTTTATTAATTTCTTCTCTTAGAATGAAATCTGATTCTGTATTATGGGATATTGGCGCGGGGACTGGTACGATCCCCGTGGAAATCGGTTTACTATGTCCTGAAGCAAAAATCGTTGCAGTAGAAAGAGATGAAGAAGTTGCAGGTTTAATTAGAAAAAATTGCGATCTTTTTAAAGTTAAAAATGTGCGAGTTATTGAAGGTAATGCTCCTGATTGTTTAGCAGATTTAGAAGCAAAACCAGATCGGATATGTCTTGAAGGAGGAAAACCGATCGCTAAAATACTAGAGCAAGCTTGGGAATATTTACAACCCGAAGGAAGAATTATTGCTACTGCTAGTAACCTGGAAAACCTTTACACTCTTTCTAAAGGATTATCAGATTTACACGCTAGAAATATAGAAGTAGTTCAATCTGCGGTGAATCGATTAGAAACTAGAGGTATTCATCAAACCTTCGCTGCGGTTAACCCTATTTTTATTCTCAGTGGAGAAAAACTCTAAATTAGTGCAACTTTCTTAAACATAAACATCAACATAAATATAGTGAAGACTGAGCGATTGTTTGTGGGGTATGGATTGTAGTAGCGCAACCTCAGCCAAATATTCTATCAGTTATAGCAATACGTATTTTAGTTAGGACAATTTTCAAATTACTACTTGCTACTGCGACGGCGAAGCTGAGTCCTTTAGGGCTACTTCCGAGCAAATAATTTATGTTTCCTAACATAACTTTGTACGGCTATACCTGCTGATTTTAAACTTCTAACTCGGTGACTCGGTGATTAAGGTAAATCAGTAACTTTCATAGTCAAATTTTATTACCTTTGCCTATTTAAATTAGTTTTATTAGACCTCTTGCAAAAGTAGCGATCGCTATATAGTTGAGTTCAAACGAAGTTCGTAGTTATAGATAGCAGCAATTAAATTAAAGCGCAAGCCAAATCTTTTTCTTCGGTTACGATATCGCTCTGATAAAATCCTAAACACTTTGAGATGTCGGTAAAATATGTTCAATCACTATTCTTTCTGAAGCTAATTGTCGATTTTCTTCTTTTGGTTTTTTCAACAATTTACTTTTTTTGGGCTTTTTATGAGGTGTCTGACTCAGTTTGTGGATTTTAGCTATTCCTTGATAACCTTGATCTCCAAGAACTTTTATCTCTTGTCTTAGATGAGTTTTACTATTTTTAAATAACTTAAAATCGTGTTCTTTTCCCTTTCCATGAGCAATGCATATAATCTGCTTACTATTTTGGTCGATGATTATTTGAGACTTTAGAGTAGGCTTTTTCTTTTTGCCACTA
>NZ_LR213876.1 GCF_900659865.1 Hyella patelloides LEGE 07179 | reverse complement strand
AGACGCGGAAGCGATGCTCGTATTGTTTAGTAATCTATTTAGTTGCTATTGGAGTTAGTTTGTTGAAGCCCCCAAATGCTGTACAAAATTCCCCTATTTTGTCGCTAAAAAACAGTATCAAAGTACTTGCTTTCGGGAGAATTTTGGTAACATTGGTCAAAAACTGTCGGCTCACAACCCTTACATTATGGAAGTCTGAGAGAGTGAGTGTCTATGTTTTCCTTCGGGGAAGCATGGAGTGCAGTAGCTCGAAAAGAAAAGCAAATCAAAAAGCTTTTACAAGAGCTTTGGCACTCCATTAGGAAAGTATTCAAGTAAATTGGGAAAGCCGATAAATTTCTAATAGGGATGCTATTTAAACATTTGCTTGTTCGGACTGTTTAGATAGTATCCATAAAGCATGAATTACTCCTGGTATCCAACCCAGCAAAGTGAGAACTATATTAATAATTAATGCAGAGCTAACACCTGTGGCTAAAAACACTCCTAAAGGTGGCAATAAAATTGAAGCAACAATCTGAATAATATTCATGGTAAGATTTTAGCTATTTTTTTATACGTAAGTATCTATTAGTATCCTAATTTTATTAGGATTTTGTCCTCTATCCCAGGTTATATGATTAAGTATTTTTTATGCTTTTATGGGGGTTAATTGGTCAGAAAAATATATCTTTTAAGAGATGTCCCCAGTACAATAAAAGAAGAAAATGAATGTTATCAGATTAATCGTAAATCTTAAAAAACATCAATTTCAAGGAGAAAATATTATGTTAGGCAAGCTTTTAACAATACTTGCTACTGCCCTTAGTTTATTAGTAGTTGATATTATTTTCCCAGGAGTTAACCTGGCTAACTTCCCCGCAGCAATGATTGCAGCTGTGGTAATTGGGGTTGTTAATGTGGGAATCAAGCCAGTTATTTCTTTGTTGTCTCTCCCTGCAACTATTCTAACTCTCGGTGCATTTTCTTTAGTTGTCAATGGCTTGTGTTTTTGGTTAGCCTCAGCTTTTGTTCCAGGATTTAGAGTAGCTGGATTAGGTGCATTTCTAATCGCACCAGTAGTATTATCTTTGGTTAATACCTTCTTGACTAATTATTTTGCAGAAAAATATCCTGAGTTAACTGAACAATAAACGGCATTGCATAAAAAAGATTAAAAATCTCAGAGTAAAAGGGTCGATCTAGTTTTTACTCGAACAAAAACCCAGCAATTTATGGTTCAGGGATGTAGTATGCTACGTCCCTATTTTGTGTCCACTACGGACAATAATTACCGTTGTGGAAACTTTGCGAACAATCTCTTTAGGAATATTGCCCGACATCACATTTTGCAGCATTCCTTCACTACTAGCACCTAAGACCACTAAATCATATTTTTCTGCGTTATGGAGACGAAGAATAGCTTCTGGGACAGAATAAGCCCTAATAGGAAGAGCTTTTACTGCCAGATTCGTGTTATTGGCGATCGCTTTTGCTAATTTCCGAATACTATAAAAGTTAAATGCTCCTTGATTTGGTGTATAAACTTGACACAGGGTAACTTTGGGAGTGTGAGCAGAGTTATATAAACTAGCTAAACCAGGTAAAATTTTAATTGATTGTTGGATATTATTGCCCCCCGCTGTCGGAATTAACCATTTTCCGACTTTTTTATCGACACTTTGGGGAAAACAATTATTATATGTACCTAGTTTAATTAGTACTAAATCGCAAGTTGCTTTTTCAATTAAAGTATCCACTACATTACTAAAAATATTTTCTGGAGTCAGATGTTTTCCTCTCCATCCCGTAATTAATAAGCAGATTTGTTCTTGGATCAGAGTTTCTAAAATAGCTGCGGAAACATTGTTAGCAATTCGCACTTGGGTATGAACAGGAATATTGCTTTTGCGCCCTAATCTTTCTAGGCGTTGCATTAAATGGCGAGCATCCCCAGTTTTTACTTTAGCTTGAGCAGGATAAATATATTTGGGGACACAAATTACCTGCAAACATTCAATCTCGTACTTTTGATATTTCGCTATTGCTATTGCGATGTTCATTAATGGCTTAGCATTTTCAGGATTGGAAACGGGTAATAAAATACGTCCTCTTCCTGTAGCGGGGGAACGAGTTTGATAGGTAATATAAGAAGGCTCTGATTGTTTACAAATTTCGCGATCGCCCAGTAATTGTTTCGCTTCTGCTTTAATAATGTCACTGCGGGTAATAATCCCTATTAATTTATTCCCTTCTGTTACGGGTAGCCGAGATAACTGATAACGATTGAGTAAATATAAAACATCCGCTAAAGAAGTCTTAGAATTAACCGTTATTGGCTGAGGAGTCATAATATCGTGCAACAATCCCACAGCATTTTCTCGTCTAGCATCAGCGATATCTGATTGAGTCACAATACCCACCAGTTTGCCATCATCCACCACAGGAAAGCCCCGATGATGAGACTGCGACATAGCAGCAATTGTCTCTTTAATAGATATCTGGCTCGAAAGAGTTTCTACCTGAGATTCCATGACATCAAAAGCAGTGAGTTGCGATAAAAAATCACGAGTAGGAGTTTCTTCTTTAAAGTCAATGCCACTAACTTCTAGTAGATGTTCGTATAAAGAGCCACGGGATACCCCCTCGGCGGTAATATAAGCGATCGCGCAGCTAATCATTAAAGGCAACACTAAATTAAAATCCGCCGTCATCTCAAAGACAATCACAATGGCAGTAACAGGTACTCGAACTACGGAAGTAAAAAAAGCTCCCATCCCAGCCAAAGCGAAAGTATAGGATGATTCTGTGCCAATGAGATTGACTTCTGCCATGCCTACTAAATAACCCAAAGCCGAACCCAAAACCAAAGCAGGAGCAAAAACACCTCCAGGAGCACCAGAACTATAAGCCAATATAGTCAGAAAAAAATGCGCCATAAAAGCGATCGCTGTAATTTGCCAAGTTAATTCTCCAGCAATCACAAATTCCCTTAGCCCAGTATTGTCTCGAAAAAATTCAGGTAAAAAAGCAATCACTAAACCTGAAATTAAACCTGCTAAACCGACTCGTAACGGCATCGATATAGGAAGCTTACGATTCCAACGTACCCCAAAAATGATCCCACGATTAAATAACCCTCCCAGCACTCCTGCAAGAATTCCCAAAACCAAGTAAAAAGGAATCTCTTCTACCGCAAAACTACTTCTGCTATTAGTATCCAGTAACACTTGGGGTAAATTGAGATCGCTAGAGTTAAACAATCGTGAAACTACCGCTCCCGTAAAAGACGCTGCGATCGCTGTTTCTAAAGTCAAGCCAGAAGCATCCCGCATCAACTCCTCAATGACAAACAGCACCCCTGCAATTGGCGTATTAAAACCTGCTGCTAACCCTGCTGCTGCTCCTGCTGCGATCGTTTGACGGCGATTTGTGGGGGAATTAGGTAGCCAACTACTAATTTGGGCTGCGAGGGCTGCTCCAATATGCACCGTAGGACCTCTTCTACCCAAGGTTAAACCAGCCCCCAAAACAAAAATTGTACCTAAAGTTTTTACTAAGGCTACTCGCAAATTTAATTTAATGGGGTAACGAGCCAAAGCTGCTTTTACCTGGGGAATTCCGCCCCCTGCTGCTGCGGGTGATAGCAACTCCACCGCCCAACCAGCCAAAAATCCCATTACCAATCCAATCAAAGGTAAAGCCCAACTCGCGCCCCACGCACGAGCTAATTCCAGACGATAGCCCCCTAATAAACCTACCCCTTGCTTGAGTAATAAGGCTGTCAAACCAGAAAAAAATCCGATGGCACAAGCCTCTATCAATGCGTAGCGGGTATCTACAGAGCTTGTGGCAAGTACTCTGGAATTCCACCACTTAGCAAGCAAGTTTTTCATTATTTAATAAAAATTTTTCGCAGCTTGAGACTCTTCAGCGATCTCTTTCTAGTTCTATTGTCTAACTGCGATGGCATAAAAGCAAAGAATTGAGGGCGTTACTCCCGAAGGGAGAAGGTAAAAGGAATTAGTAGCAAGCACTAAATCAAACAATTTGCCTCTTACCTCTTACCTCTTACCCACTACTTTTTATCAGGACAGCCAGGGGCTTTCAAGGATTTATCCAGCCATCCCGTCGCTTGTTGAAGATGATTGAGAGCTAATTCTGGTTTGTCTTTCAGTAAAAAGATCATCGCAGAAGCTAATTGTTGTCCTGCTTGGGCTTTGCGATCGCCCTGAAGACGATGCCAGTCACGATGAGAAATTGCCAAGCGTTGAGCTAATTCTTGAGCCAATTCTAAAGTAGTAATATCTTGTAGCTGTTCTGCGGGAGATGCTTTAGTAGTTTCTGACATGAGTTAATATCGTAGAGATTTTTAGCTATATTTCCTTAATTGTAATTTTAACGATGACTTCCCGTGAATCTCCCGTCAATCCTGAAAATAATCTTGAAATAGAACAAGCTCTAACCGAAGTAGAACAAACTTTAAACGAATTAGAAACTCGCTATCAGCAAATAAAAGAAGATTGGCAACGCAAATCGGTTCTAATTGAGCAGCAACAAGAGCTAGAATTGCAAAAAAACGATAATCCTGCAAAAGAACCCATTAAGACTCAACTACATCATCTTAAAAAAGAATTAGAAAACTTAGAACTAAATTTAGAAAGTCTTTTATTACCCGATCTATTTTGGCAGGTAGTGCGCTTTGTAGGAATTGGAATTGTTGTCGGTTGGGCATTAAAAGCGATCGCTGGATAAATTTAAAACGCTCTCAATAATATTTTATAAACTACTATGACACCCACACAACAATTATTGAAGTAGTATTAACTTAATTGATTTTTAAATCAATAAAAAGTACATGGTTTGTATTCTTTGTTGGTAAAGCGATCGATTAATTAGAACTGATTTTTGGGAATTATAAGTTAAGTATAGTGTGACGCTTACCTTTAAATTTTTATGCAATCTATTAAGCAATTTCTATGGATATCGAACAAGCAAGACAACTAGCAAAAGATGAAACCACAGCACCAGAAATATTAAGAGAACTAGCAATAAATAAAGATTATCAAACTCGCAAAAGTGTCGCAGAAAATCCGAACACACCAACAAAAATATTATTGAATTTAGGTGCAGAGTTTCCTGAAGAGCTATTAGATAATCCTATTTTTAATCTACTTTCGCTAGAAAATCTGAATCTAATAGAAGAATTACCTTTTGCTACGAAAAAAAGTTTGCTTAAATGTGAATCTGTTCCACAATCGCTTATAGAATGGGCAGTAAAATCATCTAATGAAGAAATATTACTTGCTCTTACAATTAACTCTATTACCAACAATAAAATTCTAAATAATATTGTTAATAGTACAAATAATAAATTAGCTGAATCGGCAAGACTGCATATTAATCATGCTTATAATAATACACAGAATCAAGATAAAATTTTAGTAAAATCAATTTTAAGATACTACGCTATAAATAATAGAGACAACAATATAGACATACAATTACAACAGTTTTTATTGAATTTGAGACACGCCAGGAAATACAGCAGAAAGACAAAAATAAATGATTTACAGTCTAAAGTAAAATTGATTCAATTTCCCGAAAATATTATTAAATGTTCTAAAAATAGTTTCTCTTTTATACGCTTCATTTCTTTGTTTCATTCTGAAATATCTCCATCTTTGTTATCTCAAAATGCTAAATCAGATTGTTGGTTAGAAAGATACGCCATTGCACAAAATCCCAATACACCTCTTCCTATTATTAAAAGATTAGCAAAAGATGGTAATCGAATAGTTCGCGCTGCTGCAAAAGCACAATTAGAAAGCAAACATTAAACCTCTCTGCGTTCTTCCTTTGCGACTTTGCGTCTTTGCGCGAGATAAAAATTATCCACAGATGAACACAGATAAACACAGATAGATTTATCGGTTGGATTCAATATTTAAAAATTTTTGGATACTATAAAACTTCTTTTTGCGTAAGAAACAATAATATCTGTGACATTCAAAACACTTTTAAAACTGCTATCTGAAGGGCGCAAGCCTTGCGCCCCTACTTGCTACCTCCGAGCCAATATTTTTCTTATCCCCACCAATTAAAAAATTACGATCAAAAATGACACCAACCCAACTAAAAGCCTATCTCAATCAACTCGTCAACCAAAACATCAAAATTAGTACGATGATTTGGGGTGCGCCTGGAATTGGTAAATCTAGTATTGTCTCTCAAATCGCCCAACAACATAATATAGACTTTGTAGATGTGCGCCTTTCTCAACTCGCCCCTACAGACTTGCGGGGTTTACCCGTCGCCGAAGACGGTATTTCTAAATGGTATCCCCCCGAATTTCTTCCCAGGGAAGGCAAGGGTATTTTATTTATGGATGAATTGAATATGGCACCGCCAGCCTTACAAGGAGTGGCACAACAATTAATTTTAGATCGTCGTGTAGGTTCTTATATTGTTCCCGAACAATGGTATGTATGGGCTGCGGGAAATCGTAAAGAAGATCGGGCTGCGGTGTTTGATATGCCAGCACCTTTAGCTAATAGATTTTTACACTTACAGGTAGAGGCGGATTTTGAGAGCTTTAAAATCTATGCTTTAGAAAAACAAGTACACGAACAAATTATCGCGTTTCTTTCTTATCGCTCCACATTGTTACACAAATTTGCTCCTCAGCAACCCGCTTGGTGTTCCCCTCGCTCTTGGGTAATGGCAAGTCAATTACACTATACTGGTTTAGATATTGCTTCGGCAGTAGGAGAAGGTGCAGCAGCCGAATTTGCAGCTTACATCACTTTATACAGAACACTGCCCAATTTAGCTCCGATCTTACAGGGAAAAGGTAACGCGATCGCTTTTCCTGAAGAGCCTTCTGTGAGATATGCCACTACCACGGGTTTAACTGTTAGAGCTACTGATGCGAATCAAGCCTACAATGCTTTTGACTGGTTAAGCGATAAAGCTACTGCCGAATGGGTGCAACTATTTGCAGTAGATATGTTCCGCCAAATGCGTATTAAAGGGCAAATGGGTGCATTGGCAAAATTAGTTAAAAAGGATAGCAAGTTACAGAAGTTTCTCAAAGATTTTCAAGAATTGGTGGGAATCTAACATCTGAGACGAATGACAAAAAAATAGAGGAGGAATAATTTCCCCCTCTTGAGATTTGTTTTGTTTTTTGCCTTGAATGTCTTGGTTTTGTTTGAGCTTTTTGCGGAGTAACTTTTCTCGCTTTCTTAACTGTCTAGCTCTAGCTGAACCACCTTTGCCTTTATAGTTGCGCCCTCTTTTACGAGGAGATTCCCAACTTTTTAGTCTTTCAACCACAGTTGTACCTTTTATTCAATTGTTGTCACCTTCTATATTATAGCTTGTATTACTAATAATCAACAGTTGAAGACAGAAGCAATAGCAATAGTTTTCAATTCTTAATTTCTAATACTTGATTCAATTTACCACTACGATAACCTTCTAAATCCAGAGTGACATAGAGAAAACCTAACTCTTGAAATTTGGCTACTAACTCAGGCAAATCAATATTCTGCACAAACTGTTTAATTTTATTTGGTGGTAATTCAATTTTTGCCGTATCTTCTTGCGATCGCACTCTCAAATTCTGGTATCCTAGTTTACGCAAGTATACTTCGGCTCTACCGACTCTTTGTAACTTGGCAATAGTAATTTCTTCTCCATAGGGAAAACGAGAACTTAAACAGGGTTGAGCGGGTTTATCCCACCATTTAAGCCTCAATAAACGAGAAATTTCTCTCACTTCTAGTTTGCTAACTCCTAACTCTGCTAAAGGCGATCGCGCTCCCCTTTCTTTGGCTGCTTGAATACCAGGGCGATAATCATGAAGATCGTCAGCGTTTACACCATCTACCACATAACCATAACCACGAGCGATCGCTAATGGCTTGAGAGTATCATGAAGTTCGCTTTTACAAAAATAGCAGCGATTAACAGGGTTAGAAGTATAATCAGGGTTATCCATCTCTTGTGTCTCTACAAGCTCTTGTTTAATCCCAATTTCGGCTGCTTGCTCCTCGGCATCAATTAATTCTTCTGGTAATAGAGAAGGAGAAACAGCAGTAACCGCTAAAGCGCGATCGCCCAAAACATCATAGGCAATTTTCGCAACTAAAGTGCTATCGACTCCTCCAGAATAGGCGATTAATGCCCGATCCATCTGAGAAAATAGTTTTTGTAATTGTGTTAATTTTTTTTCTGCGGTTAAAGTTGGCATTCTCAAGCTTTGAACTGACTATATCAAAAATATAACAATAAATTAAGTCAGGAGTCGTAATGTCAGGAATCGTAGAGACGCAAAATAAGAAATCTCGACAAAAGTTAGGAGTTATAAGCCACAATTACTAACAATATTGTTTTGTTTGACGCTACTGATTACTGAATTACTGATTGAGGTGACAATTAAAAATAGCGCGGATTAATCGTCGAATCAGCAATATCCGTCGTGACTATCTTCATAAAATGACCAGTTATATTGCGAAAACCTGGTCTAAGGTTGCGATTGAAGATTTGTGTGTTTCTGGGATGTTGGCTAACCGCAAATTAAGCCAAGCTGTCGCTGACCAAGCATTCTATGAGTTTCGTCGTCAGCTTGAGTATAAATGCTCTTTGTACGGTTCTGAATTAGTCATCGTTGACAGGTTTTTCCCTTCTTCTAAAACTTGCTCGAATTGCCAAGATATCAAACAAGATTTAACCTTGTCAGATAGATGGTTTACCTGTAATAGCTGCGGTGTGTTTTTGCCAAGAGATTGGAACGCTAGTATTAACTTAGCTAGGTATGCGGACGGCTTGTCCGTTAAAGCCTGTGGAGTAGTTAACGCCGACGTTGCTACTGTGAAACAGGAAGTAATGAGTGTTTAATCTGGCAGAGTCCAGGTTTGTCCATGATTTATAAAGCAGGAATAGAAACAGTAAAGCAACTACCTTTTCCTACTTCTGAGGTGAGGGTAATATCGCCTCCGTGGAGTTGAGCAAGTTTGCGAGATAAAGCTAATCCTAAACCTGTACCTTTATGTTGGCGATGGAGAGGGGTGTTAATTTGTTGAAAGGGTTGAAACAGTTTAGCTGAGTCTTCTTTGGAGATGCCAATACCTGTATCAATGATGGAAAACAGTAGCATTTTTGAGGTTGCTTTTACCTGTAGAGTAACTGAACCTTGCTCTGTAAATTTAACCGCATTGGATAGTAAATTAATCAGAATTTGCTTGAGGCGTAAACTATCTGCGTAGCAAAAATCAATATCATCAGCGATATCTATAATTAATTCTAATTCTTTTTCTTTAGCTTTACCTTGCACCATTACTAGAGATGCATCGCACACATCTTCTACGGGAACTTTATCTGGATAAAGTTCTTCGTGATTGGCTTCTATTTTAGCGATATCTAAATAGTCGTTAATTAATTCATAAAGATGATTTCCTGATGTTAAAATGCCAGCAATATATTCTGTTTGTTTAGGATTTAATTTGCCATAGATTTCATCTTTGAGCATTCTGGCAAATTGTAAAATATTAGCCAAAGGACTTCTTAAGTCGTGATTAAGATGGGCAAAGTATTCTTGATTGGTACTATTGTCTGCCGTTTTCAATTCAGAATTTTGATTTTTTAGCTTGATTATTTCTTGCTTTAGTAGATTGATTTGTTGCGATAATTTTTTGAAAGTTTGAGATTGTTGTTGAATACAACTAACTAATCTTGTTTCTAAAATATCGGGTAAGCTAGACAGCTTATGTCTCAATACATAAGCATTTATACCAGATTGGATACAGGCGATCGCCATTTCATCCCCTAAAGGCTCTGTAATCAAAACTAAAGGAATCCTGGGAGATGAATCGTACCACCAAGCTAATTCTGGAATGGGATGAGATACACTATAGTCATGAGTAGATTCTGGGTAGTAGGAATTACTATTATTATTAGAACAATAGTTATAGAGAATCAAGTCATATTGATATTCCGATAATGCTTGACTATAGCGATCGCAGGTTACGGAATGACAATTAAGTTCAACTGTCATTTGTTGCAAAACTTGCTCTATTTCTTGTAAGAAAACAGGATTATTATCTGTGACGATTAGTAAATGATGAGCGTCACAGAAAGCGTCTGGCTTTTTTCCTAGCTGCAAAGTTAATCCAGTATTGGACATAAAATAACTGGGTTTATTAAATTTGGGCTTGAACTGGCAGATCGTCAATGCAAATACTTATTAGTTTTTACTGAAGATGCGCCAATTTATATCAATTTAGGATAAACCTCCACCAACCATACTAAATCTATCACGATATGGCTAGATTGTGATTGGTGAAGCATTTAAAATACACATTAATCCATAGCATTTTATACATAATGATAATATTCTAAAATTCTTTTTGAGAAAAAATTGTGATTGCAATTACTAACAGTAAAGTAGTATATAGCAAGCCATAAAGACCATGACTAATAAGTTCTCCGCTATCGGGTAATAAGCCATAGACTGCATCATTTTTTAAATTCAGTCGAGATAAGTCTGGTAAGACCAAATAAAGACTGGTGGTTAGACGTTCGATACTGGGATTTTCGCTCAATTTGCCGAGTTCTACTAAATCTTGGCTAAAATGCCCCATTAAATAAACACCAAAGCTTAATAAAGTCGCCAAAATAGAACTGGTAAAAACACCGAACACTAAAGCCACAGCCACAATCAGAGCTAATTCTATCAACAGATAAACCGCAGCAATTAAAAGAGCATTTGTGGGATATTCAATGCCAGAGAAGCTTAACATTCCCAAATAGATAGTCATCATGATGGCAATAGTAACCACCAAAACTGCCCATAAACCCAGATGTTTGCCGACAATTAATTCTGCTTTACTAATTGGCTTGGGAATTAACATCAAAAGAGTTCGCTTTTCAATCTCCTTATTGATCATAGCCGTACCAGTAAAAATGGCGACTACAACACTCAAAATAGAGATCGCACCAATGCCAAAATCCAATAAGATTTTTTCGTGAGTACCAGCAGCAATTTCGGGGATAATCCTTTGTGCCAGTATCAGTAGTAAAGAAAAGAAACCAATAAAATAAAGAATGCGATCGCGGATCGCTTCTTGAAAGCTGTTTTTGGCAATCGTAAAAACTCTGATAGGATTCATCGATTTAATACGGGAAAATCATGATTTAAGTTTGGTCAATAAACCTAGTCTTCCCAAAATCATCAGTAAATTAAACAATTATGAGATACCAAAAAAAATGACTCAGCATTTCTCTCACGATCTTGCTTAATTCTTTTTAGGTAAAATTGCGTCGAAAAAATCGATAGTATTGTGAAACCAAAGCAATAGTGGTTGCCAATCTTCTGAAGGCTTTTCCCACCAAGAAAGACGGTAATTTAACCAATTAGTTTTTACTTCAATACCATAAGTGGAAGAAGGCTACGTGGTGAGTTTAATTCCCCCACTATGCAAGCTTGTAGCTAATAGCTTATAGCCGATAGCTTATAGCTATCGCGTAGCGATTTTAAACCTGGATAATTTTCTGGCTCACTAATTAGCTTATGGGCTTTTGCCACAGATTGAGGAAGGTCTGGCATCATCTAAAATATAAGTGTTAATAAACGTAAGATACCGCTTTACAATGGAATCTAGGCGCAATTTGTAAGTTAGTAAAAATCATATGGCACTAATTATTACTGGTAAATCATTTATTCGCGATCTCGAAAAATCTGGTGCTTTAGGAGTATATGTCCCTTTAGAGGGAGGTATTGAAGGACGTTATCAAAGACGGGTGAGGGCTGCTGGATATCAAACTCTGAACATCACGGCTAGGGGTTTAGGCGATTTGGCTGCTTATCTCACTACAATACATGGTATACGCCCTCCTCATTTGGGAAAAAAAACTATTGGACAAGATGCAGCCGTTGGTCAAATTTATTATGTGCCACCTATTGCTAATTATGAGCTAGAAAGCCTACCTGCTAATTCTAAAGGTTTAGTTTTATGGATTATAGAAGGACAGATCTTGTCTCGCCAAGAAAAAGAGTATTTAATTAATTTGCCCAAAAATGAACCCAAAATCAAAGTAGTGTTAGAAGTAGGTGGCGATCGCTATATCCATTGGCAACCTCTCGCAGAAACTCTATAAGGATGAGGGATGAAGAATAAATTATGAATAATTGAACAATTATCCTTGTTCTAAAATGAAGTAGTAAAAAACTTTTTGGGGTTTTGGTATATTACCAAAACCCTTAATTGATTAATAAGGTATTTCAGGCAGTTCACAAACTAATGCCAACGATTTTATGTCTATTGAAACTTTACCTGCTGAAGTAATCGATCTGATAGCTGCGGGAGAGGTGATTGATTCTTTGCTCGCCGTAGTCAGAGAATTAGTGGAAAATGCGTTAGATGCCAAAGCTACTAGAGTAAGTGTTTCTTTGTATCCCGAATTATGGCAAGTACAAGTTGCAGATAATGGCAGAGGAATGTCTTTGGAAGACTTAAAAATCTGTGCTAGCCCCCACAGCACTAGTAAGATTCGTAATAGTAAAGACTTATGGCACATAACCAGTTTGGGTTTTCGGGGAGAAGCTTTACACAGCATTTCTCAAGTGGCAGATTTAGCTATTTATAGTCGTCTCAAGGGTAGATTAGATGCTGTAGGCTGGAAAGTCGATTATCAACAAGGAACAGCTATTACAGAAGAGGCTATTGCGATCGCTCCTGGGACGATAGTTACTGCAAGTAATATTTTTGGACAATTACCCGTGCGTCGTCGGGGTTTACCAGCCCCATCAAGACAACTCAAAGCAGTACAAAGGTTAATTCAGCATCTTGCTTTATGCCATCCTGAGATTACTTGGCAAGTCAAACAAAACGATCGGGTGTGGTTTCATCTTAGTTCGGGAAATAATGCCCAACAAGTCTTACCCCAATTTCTCCGCAAAGTAAGCAGCAGCGATTTGCAGTATTTAAGATTAATCGAACAACAAACAACAATCAACCATCAACCAGAATACATTCATCAACCCGCAACTATTGAACTAATCTTAGGATTACCCGATCGCCTACATCGTTATAAGGCAGACTGGATTAAAGTAGCAGTAAATGGTCGGGTTGTCCATTGCCCAGAATTAGAACAAGTTATCATTGCAGGAATGGCAAGAACTTTACCCCGCGATCGCTATCCTGTAGCTTTTTTACATCTCCATCTCGATCCTTCTGGGATAGATTGGAATCGTCACCCTGCAAAAGCAGAAATCTATTTACATTCTCTCGAATATTGGCAAGAAAGGGTTAGTGATGCCATCGCACAGGCATTAAAACTAAATAATAGTAGTGTTCCCCAAACATTTGGCGATCGCAGAATTCAGCAGGTACTCAAAGCAGCCGAAGCAACAGGAAATTACGAATTTGGCTCTTCCTCTCCCGATCAAAAATCAACGAATGAAATTGGTAGTTTAGAATTAAAAGCGATCGCTCAAGTCAATAAAACCTATATTGTTGCCGAACATTCTTACGGTATGTGGTTGATTGAACAACATATTGCTCATGAAAGAATACTCTACGAACAATTACAAGACGAATGGCAAATTATTCCTTTAGATACTCCAATTGTGTTAAATAACCTGCAAAAATCTCAAATCGAACAATTACAACAAATTGGCATTGATATTGAACCCTTTGGCGAAGGATTATGGACAGTCAGAAACGCCCCTGAAGCCCTAGCTACCAGAGAAGATTGCCAAGATGCCTTACTAGAACTTAGTTGGGGAGGAGACTTACAAACCGCTCAAGTAGCTACCGCCTGTCGCACCGCAATTCGTAATGGTACGGAGCTAAACTTAAAAACCATGCAAAATATCCTAGATCGCTGGCAAAATACCCGCAATCCCCGTACTTGTCCCCACGGAAGACCGATTTATCTCTCTTTAGAAGAAACTACACTATCGCGCTTTTTCCGTCGTCATTGGGTAATTGGGAAAAGTCACGGAATTTAAGTAGAATAAATTGTATGTATAAATTATGTCTTAAGTAAGTACGGTGATTTAAAACGAAAAGATAATCTACTTTTTATTAATCTATTCAGCAACGCCATAGGTTTTATAAAGCTCCCAAATGGGTTCTAAATGGGAAAATGAGATCGCTTTGAATTCCCTCAGACCGCAAAATTCGCTAAAAGCAGATTATGACTACACAATTCGATCCATTTTCGCCAAAATTAAAGCAAGATCCTTATTCCATCTATAAGTATTTCCGTCAAAACGATCCCGTGCATTGGGGAAAACCTATCAAACCAAAACTACCAGGTGCATGGTACTTATTTCACTATGAGGATGTGGTCTCATTTTTAAACAGTTCCCTATTTGCTAGAGCTTCATCAGAAAGCAAAACAGAAAGCCAAAAAAGTACAGGGGTGGATTCTGCTTCTTCCCTTCGTAAAAGGTGGCTTTTTTCTTTAGATCCTCCCGAACATGGTCAAATTAAATCTTTAATTATCCCTGCCTTTCAAGCTAGATCGGTAGAAAATTATCGCTCCCATATCTCTCAGAGAATTACAGAGATCATTACTTCTCTTTCTCCCCCAGTTCAGATAGATTTTGTCAAGGATTTTGCTTTTCCAATCACAACAAGAATTATTGCCGATCTATTAGGCATAGCTGAAACAGAGCTTTCTCAATTTCAAATCTGGTCAAAAAAGATCGCAGATGGGATAGCCTTACAAAACGACCCTCAAGCAATCGCCCAAGCTGATGAAGCCACGAAGCAATTAGCAAATTACTTTCGCAGGACGATCAAAGAACGAGAAACAATCAATACTCAATTATTACCTGAAAAAGCGCAAGAATTTCTCACAGAAAAAGACTTGGTGGCTCATCTGGTTCAATTTATTTTTGCTGGTATTGAATCTACTAGCAATCTAATTGCCAATAGTTTATTGTGCCTATTTAGATTTCCAGAGCAACACAACTTACTTCGGCAAAATCCTGAATTAATTCCCCAAGCTGTGGAAGAATTTCTTCGTTTTGAAAGTCCGACCCAAACAACCGCAGCTAGAACTTGTTTGGAAAAAGTTACTATCAACGGTCGAGAAATTCTCCCTGGACAAAAAGTAATTGCTGTTTTAGGTTCTGCTAATCGAGACGAAAAGATTTTTATCAATCCAGAGCAATTGGATATAACCAGAGAGCCAAATCCACATATTGCTTTCGGTCAAGGGATTCACTTTTGTCTTGGAATTCATTTAAGTCGCTTGGAAGTGCAACAAGTGTATAAGCAACTTTTTCAAAACTATGCTTCAATCGCACCTATACCCTATTCTTTAAGCTGGCGATCTAATTGGGTTATTCGGGGACTGCACTCTTTACCAATTAGACTTAATTAAAATGTCAAATATTAGTTGGGAAAAATCAAGCAGAGCGATCTCGGAATTTTGCGATCGCTTTTTTTGAGAGAGACGACGATCGCGCAGAGCTTTGAACTGCGCAGACAGCGTAAAAGCTGCCACTGCACACACAGCGATCAGGCGAAGCCTGGCACTGCCGCGATCGCCAATTCCGAAGAAGATCGCCCTTTTTGAGTCGCTATTTTTTTAAGTTATCAATTGTTTCTTTTCCTGGTCATGCCACCATACTTTTAGGACGACTTGCCAAATACGCTTCTAATTGGACGTTGATTTTATCGGTTACAATTTGGCGGTATTCGATAAAATGCTCTAAATAAGCACAAGCTATTAAATACAAAGGTATAAGTTTCGGACTACGCATCAAAATTCGCCCTAAATTCGCCCAAAATTTCCATCTAGTATCTCGCAAGATTCCTTGTCGCCAACAGATTGTTAACAGTGCTTTAATAGATTTACTATCGATTTTACGTTTGCCAGAATGTCTGGGAATACCTAATATCATAAAATAGCGGAAGATTCGGTCTAAGTAAGTTTTAGGATCGTATAGCTGATAAAAACCATTGACGTATTCGTTGGCAATATCTTCAATCGGGCGAGTAGGAACAAAATTCATCAAGGTAGTTTGGTTAACATTCGCTCCTCGATCTAATAAACGTCCTTCTTTTTCTAAACGATGCCACAGTGCAGTATTGGGTAAGGCTTGAAGCATACTAAACATTGCCATGGGGATTCCTGTTTGCTCCACAAAACTGACAATGCGATCGCCAGCACCCGATTTTTCATTATCAAAACCAATAATAAAGCCCGCCATTACTTGCAAGCCATAGCGGGTAATTTTATCTACCGACTCACTGAGAGGATCGCGGGTATTTTGGAATTTTTGGGTTAAAGCAAGACTGGCTTCGTCTGGGGTTTCAATGCCGAGAAAGACTTTTTTAAAGTTACATTCTGCCATCAAATCCAATAATTCGTCATCTTTTGCCAAATCTACCGAGGCTTCGGTATCAAAACTAAAGGGATAGTCTTTTTCTCGCATCCATTCTTTGAGTTCTTTTAGCAACAGCTTGACATTGCGTTTATTGCCGATAAAGTTATCATCCACCATAAACACACCATTACGCCAACCCAGTTCGTAGAGATAGTCTAACTCTTTAAGTAGTTGTTTTGGTTCTTTGGTACGGGGTTTACGCCCATAGAGAACAATAATATCGCAGAATTCGCATTGGAAAGGACAACCACGGGAAAACTGCACTGACATATTGTCATAGGCTTCAAAATCTAATAAATCGTAGCGGGGTATAGGAGTGTCTGTAACCGCAGCTTTTTCTGTTGACCTAAATTTACCGCTTGTTTCACCTTGAGAAATGGCTTCGACAAACAGGGGAATAGTGATTTCCCCTTCATCCAAAATCAGATAGTCAGCAGAGGCGACATCTTCTGGTACAGATGTTGCATAAGGACCGCCAATAGCTACTCTTTTATCATGGGCGTGAGCTTCTTGAATTGCCAGCAGCATATCATCTTTTTGAACAATCATACCTGAAAGTAGCACCAACTCTGCCCATTGCCATTCTGCTGCTGTGACCTGGCGTATATTACGATCTACTAGCTTATACTCCCATTCTTGAGGTAACAGACCTGCTACAGTGATTAACCCTAGAGGGGGTAACAATGCTTTTCGACCAACTAAAGCAAGGGTTTTTTCAAATGACCAGAAACTTTGAGGAAACTCAGGATACAACAACAAAACGCGCATAGAGATTATTTATCCTCGCACCAAATTAAATAGCTTAGTACAGCCTACCGTTAGACGGATAATTTTGCAGGAAAATTAAGCTTTTTGTCCGAAAGGGACGGCTATATTGAGCGATCGGTAATTGACAATCAGTTATCAATATTAATTATTTGATTTAATGTGCTCAATCAATTTTGGTATTTAATCGTTTACTGATGAGTGATTACTGCTTACTGTTTAAACACCGTCCCTAGATTGTATTGTGAGTCTGTTTATTTAATCTGTAATTGCTTTCATGAGGACTTCTGCTAACGTTAAATCTTCCATTTCATCCATAGTGATAGTATCTACAATGTCAAATTTTGCTCCAGCAGATTCTAACTGATCGTCTAAAGCCTTGAGATACTGAGTTACTTTGGGATCTTTTCCTACTTGAATCAGAGAAATCCCTAATTCTTCGTCTCGATCTAACTGACGAGAGACTTCAATAATCACCCGCATGACTGCTTTGCGATCATCTGGTTCACCATCAGTGATAACAACAATGGTTTCTCCATTGGGTTTGCTTTCTCCTGCGGATTTGCGTCGAATATAGTCATCTAAAGCATCCGAGAGAACGCTAGCTAAATCAGTCTTCCCCATAGGTTCATTTTCTTGATAAATCTGGGTTACTTTATCAGAAGTGACATTATCGTAGCGACGGAAACGACCAGAAAATAGATATACTGTAATTCCATCAGGGTCAAATTGTTCGCATTCTTTAGCCAAAGCCAGGGTAGATTCTTGGGCTGCTTCCCAACGAGTTTTACCCCCTACTTGGTCGCCAACGGACATACTACCACTTTTATCAATGATTAGTGTGTAATCTCGATCTTCTACAAGAGAGCCATTAGACATAATTAATAGCCTGCACCTTTTATAATTTATACGCCTACAGCCTATTACACTACGAGAAAATTGCCCTCAAAAATTCTCATTTTTCACATAATTTAGTATCTGGGTTACTTGGCGATCGCTTTTTCTGTTAAATTGCTACTAAGATCATCACTCATTTTTGCTTGATAAAAAATTGATTACAACTAGGCAATAATTAAACTTAAGTTTGTTTTAATCGATGTCGATGTACAATATCGCTACAAAAATCAGAATAAAAATATTAGTTTAGAAAAAATTTTTTGCAGTCTATTAACATGGAAGCTATAATTTTTATTGGTTTGCAAGCTGTGGGGAAATCATCTTTATATCGTGAAAAGTTTATTAATAGTCATATTCGGATCAATCTGGATATGCTAAAAACTCGACACAGAGAAAAAATACTATTTAATGCTTGTTTAGAAGCCAAACAATCTTTAGTGATTGATAATACAAATCCTACTATAGAAGATAGAAAGCGTTATATCATTCCTGCCCAAGAAAAAGGTTTTAAGATTATTGGCTATTATTTTAAATCCAATCTAAAAGAATGTAAGATCAGAAATAGAAAACGCAAAAATTCAATACCTCTTGTTGGTCTTTTAGCTACTTATAAAAAATTGCAAATTCCTAGTTATACAGAAGGATTTGAACAGCTATATTATGTAAGTATTGGGGAAAATAATTCATTTATTATTGAGGAATGGAATGCAGTTTGAAATCCTAGATAAAATAATGCGGATCTATGAAACTGCTCATGACCATTCTGTATTGCCAGGTATTTATATGGTAGCGAGATTGGACGGACGTAATTTTACTCGTTTAACAAAAGAAAAACATCAGTTTAAAGCCCCATTTGACAAACAGTTTCGAGATTATATGTTAACTACAGTGGAGCATCTAATGACTTGTGGCTTTAAGGTTCTCTACGGCTATACACAGAGCGACGAAATTTCTTTACTTCTAGATTTAGTAGAAGATACTTTTAATCGTAAATTGAGAAAGCTTAATTCTGTTTTAGCTTCAGAAGCCAGTGCTAAATTTTCTCTTTTATTGGGTAATATGGGATGTTTTGATTGTCGTATTTCTCAGCTACCTAATATTAGTTTAGTGGTAGACTATTTTCGCTGGAGACAACAGGATGCTTATCGTAATTCACTCAGTTCTCACTGTTATTGGTGTCTACGTCGTGGTGGATATTCAGCTAGAAAAGCTACCTCTATGATGAGTGGTTTATCTCAAGCTGATAAGCATGAATTACTATTTGAACATAACATTAATTATAATGATTTACCGTCTTGGGAAAAAAGAGGTTCAGGCTTATATTGGGAGTCATATCAAAAAGTAGGATATAATCCAATAACAGAAGAAGATATTGTTACCAATAGAAATAGAATTAAACGAGATTTAGAGTTACCGATGAAAGATGAATATAGTCAATTTATTCTAAATTTATTAGAAACTAGTAGCTAATTAAAATATACTCTAAAGTACAAGAAAATAAATAACTCTTAATTAGCCAACCCTTGAAACTTATAAACATCTTCAATTACAGCTATCCAACCATCAGCCAAAGATGCTAAAATGCGATCGCCTTTTTCTTGAGTAGCAACTGTGGCATCTCCCATCACACCAGTGGTACTTACTTCTTTAGTTAGCCAGGCAAAGGGTAGTTTTCCTTCCATACTTAGCAAGCTCTCTTCTGGAAGATTTCTAGGGTATTCTTTGACTGCCAAATCCATTTTGACTTGTTCTGGTAGCAGAGAAAGCATTAGGCTAGTTTCGGCATCCCCTGCATGAATACCATACTCTAATTCTTTTTCTGTTAGTAGTTCTTGGGCAATATTGGGTACACGCCAAGTAAAGAAAGGAAAAACATTAAAATCAGGATGCTCTTGATGGATATCTCTGGCTGCAATGTCCATAATTTGAGGTTGTCCGCCGTGAGAGTTCATTAGTACCAGCTTACGAAATCCCGCACTGTAGATACTAGCTGCCATTTCTTTAATTACAGATAATAGTGTCTCCGCAGAAAGAGTAATAGTACCAGGGAAGCCATAATGTTCGTTAGATTTGCCATAGTATAGACAGGGTAAAGCGTAGGCAGGAATAGTCTTATCTAATTGTGATAAAGCCTTTCCTAAAACTCCTAAGCTGATAGCAGAATCTACAGCGATGGGTAAATGATGTCCATGTTGTTCAATCGCTCCAATGGGTTGAATAATGACAACATTTTCTTTATTGGGCATTTCGGCAATTTCTTTCCAAGTAAGGTAGGAAAAGTATCGTTTTGGGGGAATAAAACCATGCATCATCGTTTGAGTAGCCAAAAGTTAGTGAATGATGAAATATTAAAATGAACAAAATCTAATAGCAAACGTCATCAACGTTATAATTTAGCTTATGTTACTGTGAACTTTAGTATTTATATAGGCAAAAGATTAATGATTAAATTTTTAATGGGTGTAATTGCTGCTTTTAGTAGTTTTATCGGTTTATTAGGAACGGCTAATTCTGCACTGGCGACTCCTGTTATTAATCAAAAGTTAGCACCAACAACTTATATTTCTGTAGAGCAACCAGTGAATCTCAATGTTAGTAGTTCCTTATGGCAATTAACTAACCAAGATGCTCAAGATATTTTCGATCATTTAGGTTGTGCTTGTGCTGCTTGTTCCCAAACAGTAGAAGTTAACGCTTAAAATTTATCATCAAAATTCTCTAATTACTGGTAAGGTGGGCAATGCCCACCTTACTACCTTCACAATCATTATTAAGCGTTGCCTCATGGTGTTATGATTCAGCAAAATTCTACTTTTTTATTAATATTCAAGAGGCTTAAAGCTTAGAGGAGGGGCTGTCTCTTGGGGAGGTGGCGTATTCTGGGGAAACCCCAGAATCGTGTGACCGCCGTGTTTCCCCAAGAGTTTACATTGTCCTCGAATGGGGATACGCCCCGTCTTAGAGCTTTAAGCTACGAACAGTATTCCTATCGGTTTCATACCTGTCTTGAACGAGTTGCTCATTGAGGGAAACCCAAGGGGCTGATTCTGTCGTTTCACGGCAGAACTTGTAAGCCCCGCCCAAGACCCCTAAAGGACTCGGCTTCGCCGTCGCGCACTCGTTCGCTAAATCAGCAACGCCC
>NZ_LR213875.1 GCF_900659865.1 Hyella patelloides LEGE 07179 | reverse complement strand
CATCCATAATGAAGTCAGTAGTCAGTAATCAGTAAGCACCCAATTAATTATCAATGAACACTTAGCAATTAGCAATTAACCATGCGACCCCGCTTCGTTTTATTTATCCAAGAAATGGAGAAGGCGCACTGAGTAGCGCACCAAGAGAGGCATCAACAACTAACCACCAACCACCAACCACTAACTCATTCCTTCTACTTAGTTGTAGTTTCTAACATGAGTTTCGAGCGTTTCATTCGATCGGGAATACTAATGGGATAGTCTCCTGTAAAACAGGCTGAACAAAAACTATCAGTATCTTTGTTGGTTACTTTTAACATTCCTTCCCAACTGAGATAAGCTAAAGTATCTACACCGATTTGTTTTTCAATTTCTTTAACAGATTTGGTGGCTGCTATCAACTGATCTTGATTGTCTGTATCGATACCGTAGAAGCAAGGATGAGTTACAGGGGGCGAAGAAATTCTCATGTGTACTTCTGCTGCACCTGCATCTCTTAACGCTCCAACTATTTTACGACTAGTAGTACCCCGCACTATAGAATCATCAACAATAATAACTCTTTTGTTAGCGATCGCATCTTTGAGGGTATTTAGTTTCATTTTAATTCCTGCTTCGCGCATTCCTTGGGTGGGTTGAATGAAAGTACGACCTACATAACGATTTTTAATTAATCCTTCGCCATAGGCAATATCTGAGGCGCGAGAAAAACCAATTGCAGCAGGTATTCCCGAATCTGGGACACCCATTACCATATCTGCTGAGACAAAAGATTCTTTGGCTAATTCTTCGCCGAGGCGTAAGCGGTAGCTATACAAACTTTCATCATGCATCACGCTATCAGGACGAGCGAAATAAATCATTTCAAACACACAGAGCTTTCTTTCTGGCTTTTCTGCCCAATGAATTGAGGATAAACCTGATTCGGTAATCCAAACTAATTCTCCTGGTTCAACGTCTCTTAAATATTCTGCGCCGATAATATCTAAACCACAGGTTTCCGAAGACAGTACATAACGAGGCTTTTTCCCTTCTAAAATACCTATAACTAAGGGTCGAATACCGTTGGGATCTCGCGCCCCTATCATGCCTTCTGGAGTACCGATAACTAGACTATAAGCCCCTTTACAACTCTTGAAAGCATCAACCGCAGCGTCTAACCAATTTTTACCTCCGTCCACTTCATCAGCGATCGCAAAAGCAATCATCTCCGAATCTGTAGTAGTGAGAAAATGACGATCTGGTTTGCTTACTTTTTCTTTGAGATCTAAAACATTGACAATGTTACCGTTATGTGCTAGAGCAAGTTTTCCCAATCTCGTATCGAGTACCGCAGGTTGAGCATTAGCTCTCAAACTAGACCCCGTGGTGGAGTAGCGAGTATGACCAATTCCCATATATCCTGGTAGTTCTTCAAGGATATCTTCATTAAAGACCTGAGATACCAAACCCATATCTTTGTGACAGTACACCCGATCTTCCTCAAAAGTGGCAATTCCCGCAGATTCCTGTCCTCGATGTTGCAGCGCGTACAGTCCAAAGTAAGTTAGTTTAGCTACTGCTTTTCCTGGTGCATAGACCCCAAACACACCACAGGCTTCTTCTGGCTTATCTGGTCTGCCATCCTTATGGGAACATGGGGAATTTTGCTCCAAGTCAGGGGATTGATACCGCATCATCCTATTATTTAGCTCCTCTTTGAGGTATTGAGTACTAGAAAGATTATGTGTTACAGATATAGGTTTTATAGTTAGCTCATCAATGCCTAAGACGCATCAAGTCTTTTTTGTATTGCCCTATACCAGATGTTTTTCATGTTAACAATCTTAACATTGATTAACCTTAAATTATCCTGGGTAGTAATTTTGAGTGATGATTCTAAAGGCATTACTTTACCGATTTTACTCCAGTTATTTTGTAATATTTCGGTTAGGTAAGCTTCCCATTGGGAGCTATTTTCTGGATTAACTGAAACCACAATTCGATTACCAGATTCGCCAAACAAAACTTCATCCAGGCGTTGTTGAGTGGTAACGTTGAGATTGACCTCTGCGCCAAAACCATTGCCCATACAAGATTCTGCTAAGGCTACAGCTAAGCCTCCTTCTGCACAATCATGGGCGGAATTTACCCATTCTTGACGGATACCATAACGACAAGCTGCTTGTACTGTTTTTTCCAGTGCAAAATCAATTTCAGGCGGTTTTCCCGCGATGATATTGTGAACAACTGCTAGATATTCTGATGCGCCTAACTGAGGAATTGTTGATGGTTGGTGGTTGATGGTTGATGAAGATGAGCCAAGAAGATATATTATGTCCTCTTCTGTTGTCCAAGATTGCCCGCAGATTTTCCTAATATCGGGGACTAAACCCACCATACCAATTACAGGAGTGGGATAGATAGCTTGGGGATTTCCTGCCGAATCTAGGGTTTCATTGTAAAGAGAAACATTACCCCCTGTTACGGGGGTATCCATTTCGCGACAAGCATCTGCTACACCACGACAAGCATTAGCTAATTGCCAATAGCCGATAGGTTTTTCAGGACTACCAAAGTTTAAGTTGTCTGTCACCGCAATGGGTTCAGCACCAACACAGCTTAAGTTTCTTGCTGCTTCGGCTACTGCATATTTTGCTCCCTCGTAAGGATTAAGATAAACATAACGAGGATTACAATCAGTAGTTGCAGCTACTCCAGTCTGAAAATCTTCTGGTTTGGCACCTATGGGACGTACTCTGACTACTGCTGCATCTGCACCACCAGGAAGCAAAATAGTATTGTTTTGTACTTGATGGTCGTATTGCCTGTATACCCAATGCTTAGAAGCAATTGTCGGGGTATCTAGTAACTTGAGTAAAATGTCATTCCAAGTTAGATAATTTTCTCTCACATACAACCCTTCATAATCGCAAGCTGGTAAACTATCGGCTGTCCACCCCCAAGCTTTTTGAGCATATTCAGGAACTTCCTGCATCAATTCTCTGTGATATATAGGCGTATCATCAGATAAAGCTCTAGCAGGAATATTAGCAGCAATTTCTCCTTTGTATAAGATTCTCACCACTGTTTCTTCAATAACTTCTCCTGCAACTACCGCATGAAGACCCCAACGGTGAAAAATATCGATTAATTCTTGTTCTCTGCCCTTTTCTCCCACAAATAACATTCTTTCCTGAGATTCTGAGAGTAAATATTCATAGGGAATCATGCCATTTTCCCTAGCAGGAATTTTATCCAAATCTAATTCAATCCCCACATTGCCTTTTTCGGCCATTTCCGCAGTAGAACAAGTCAGTCCTGCTGCACCCATATCTTGTGCAGCCACTACCGCTCCAGTTTTAAAGGCTTCCAAACAAGCTTCTACTAAAGATTTCTCTAAAAAAGGGTCACCCACTTGCACCGCAGGACGATCATCCATCGATTCATCAGTTAATTCAGCAGAAGCAAAACTTGCTCCTCCCATACCATCTCTTCCTGTAGTTGAACCGACATAAATAACGGGATTACCAATACCAGAAGCCCCAGCTTTAACAATCTCATCGGTTTCCATTAAACCCAATGCCATCGCATTAACTAAAGGATTACCTGCATAGGCAGGGTCAAAATAAACTTCACCTCCGACAGTGGGTACGCCAATCGCATTACCATAGTGGCTGATACCTTCTACTACACCATTAAATATACGTCTTGTTCTGACATCTTCTAAATTCCCAAACCGTAAAGAGTTTAAAATAGCGATGGGACGCGCCCCCATAGTAAAGATATCCCTTAAAATACCACCGACTCCTGTAGCTGAACCCTGAAACGGTTCAATAGCAGAAGGATGATTATGAGATTCAATTTTAAAGGCTAGTTGTAAGCCATCACCTAAATCTACTACTCCTGCATTTTCTCCAGGGCCAACTAAAATTCTTTTACCAGTGGTAGGAAACTGACTTAGTAATGGTCGAGAATTTTTATAACAACAATGTTCTGACCACATAACACCAAACATCCCCAATTCTGCTTTGTTGGGATGACGACCTAATCTATTAATGATTTCTTGGTATTCTTCAGGCTTGATTCCTTCTGCTGCAATTTCTTCGGGACTAAAGGGAGTAGTAGTTTTTTTCATGAAAACCCTGGCGAAACGGAACAGTTCTCCATTTTAGCGACTGTTGGGATAATTGAAAGTTTTTTCTCTGCAAAGTTATGCATGGCTCTGAAAAATTTGCCTAGCAAGACTTAAAACTATACGAGGCGTTGCTGAAAAGTAATGATAAGTATTATTCAGAGTAAATATCGGATTTGACAGAATAGACTGGGTATTGTACCCGATCTATATCTTACTTTACAGTTTAAATAATTAATTTTAGCTAAAAATTTTATAATGTAGCTTAAATTACTCTTTTTTATCCGCTTGACTATATGGGAATAATAGATAAAGTGAGTAATATTTGAGCAAAAGCTAGATTTTAGTGTTGTTAGTGTAAGATTGAAAGTCTCTCACAGTTTATTATTAAGGTGGTATGCGGATGAAGAGACTCGAACTCTTACGCCAAAGACACTAGAACCTAAATCTAGCGCGTCTACCAATTCCGCCACATCCGCAAAATTTGACACTGTATTACATACTAGCAAAAATTATTCAAAAGTCAAGCATTTTTGATATTTAAAATTTTGCAAGGACATTTGTGCCAGCATAAGCAAGAAGACAGATTTATAAGCTGTTATGCAATTGAATAGATAAAATATCAAAAAATGCGTTCTATTCTACCTTCTCTTCTTTCAGCTTCCAACTCTTGAACTTCTTTTTGTAAAAAATAATTGAGAAAAGTTCTAATACCTGAGATAGCAGCCAATAATCCAATAGCTTCCCAACTGGGAGTTACCGCAGTTGCGACAATATCGGCAGCTAGTAAAAATTCTAAAGCTAATGCTAAAGATAACCCTAAATCTAATCTAATTTCGCGGTAAAACTCTTCTGAATTTTTCTTTTTATAACTACGAATAAACTTAGTAATAGTTTTCAAAATTGAAAAGATAACAATACAAATGGCTATGCCTTCTATAATGAGTTGAGTGATAATTGCAAGATGGTGCAATTCTATTTTTACTACTTCTAGTATTTTTTCCATGTAGATTAAGACATAGCCAAAAGAATAATTAAATTATCAAATTAGATTTTATCTAATTTTCCTCAAACAAAATCTAATTGTCAATCTAATCAAAGATTCCTTTCACAGAATCAATAAAGTTTTCTGATTTGTCTTCTACTTCATCTTGCGCATTATCTAGTTTGTTTTTTGTTGTACCAATACCTTGTTTTACTTCCCCTTTGGCTTGCTTTAATGCACCTTCAGTTTGTCCTGTTACTTCACCAACCTTGCGTTGTACTGTACCAATATCTTTTTCTACTTTGCCTTCAATTTGATCGCCGACCCCTTTTATAGCAATTACGGGAGATATACTGTTGATAGTTGAAGCATGAGCATCGATATTGACGTGAAATAACAGATTTGCCCAGGCTAAAATAGCTATAGCGATCGCAGCAAGCCCAAGGGTTAGTTTTTCTGAATACACCTTTAATATACCAAAGAAATCTTGTTGTTTTGAAAACATTTTTATCTTTTCTCGATAGTTTACACATTGCATCATATTTAAGATTTTCGGGATTTTTATCTCTCTTTGGTTAGATTGTGGACTTAGGATAAGTTTTTCATACGTAGAGATAGCAGTATTTTTTTATTCATCATTGATAATACATTGTTCATTCTGTAAAAATCATTCCCAATAATCTAAAAAAGAACCCTGACTAATCCCAGTTAAACGACGGTATTTTATCACGGCTTCTGCTTCACTAAAACTAGCAATAATATCTACAGCCATCCGAGTTTTTTCTAATTCTATATTTACATTTGCTCGTTCACAAAGTTCTCGATATTCTCTAACAAATCTCACAGGAATTAATGCTAAATCTTCTGTTTTAATGGCTTCTAGATACATTTCAAATAAAGTTCTAATAATTCTTTTTTGTCCGTATCTTTGAGTTGTTAAACCAGGATTAGAAATTACATAAGACCAAACAATACGCTGTAAAAATTGTAATTCTTCTTCTTTGGCTCGATCGTGAATTAAATAGCCACGGTTGCCATACTCTAAACTTAACTGTACTGATTTGATATAGTTTTGAATTAGATGCGAACTAATCCTTTTAATTTGAGCTTTTTGTTCAAAAGAACCAGGACGATATTGACCTCTTAAATTATAAGTTGCGTCCAAGAAATTCTGAAATCTATAGGGATCGTGTTTGACTACTTGAGCCACTTGATTATCAGGAAATTCTCGTAACCATTCATCAACAAATCTTGCCAATTCATCTCGATCGACTGCCAACAATTCTAAAGGAATTAAACCAGCCAAATAAAAATCTTCTAAGTCATGAACACTGTAGGTAACATCATCAGCAAAGTCCATAATACTTGCTTCAATTGTTTGGCTAGTATCTGCTTTTTCTCTAACAAATAAAAAGGCTTCTCGATCTAAATCATAAACAGAATATTTGCGAAATCGCTTAGATTGTGGGCTATTGATATCTCGCAACCAAGGATATTTTAAAACTGCATTTAGGGTAGCTCTAGTTAAATTTAAACCATAATAATCAATGCGGTGAATGGCTAACCTAGTTAAAATCCGAAAAGATTGAGCATTACCCTCAAAACCGTCAAGTAAGCCATATTTAACTGCACATTTATCTAATTCTTCTTCTGCTGTATGACCAAAAGGAGGATGTCCGAGATCGTGAGCTAAAGCTGCTGCTTCTACCACATCAGGATCGATACCACCTACTTCTTCTGCAATGATAGGTTGCTCTGCTATCAGCCTTTCTGCGAGTCTTCTGGCTACTTGTCCTACTTTGAGTGAATGAGTTAAACGATTGTGAAAAACATGACCCTCTCCTGCTGCGACTACCTGAGTAACCTGTGCTAATCTACGAAAAGCAGAAGAGTACAAAATACGATCGCGATCTATTTGAAATGAACTTCTACGATCCCCTGGTTTGTTGGTTAAATTAATAAAAGGATTATGCTGTCTTTCCTCTCTATCTGACATTCAAGCATTCCCGATAGGTAATCATCTATGAGTTCAAGTTAACTGTATAGGGCGACTTTAGCTAGTTGGCGTAAAAGTAATTGTACTTATTTGATATTGTAACCCTTTAGGAGCATTGGGATTTTCAGGCACAGTAATGGCAAAATTACCTTCATTATCAACATTAATGATGCGATCTATCAAGGTATCTTCTTCAATTTGAATCATATTTCCTACTAAAGCTGTACTGGAAATAACTTTTACTTGTACTTCTGCTTAACTAAACAATGCCATACATTCCAGAAAAAAGATAGAATTGTAAATCTGATATTTTTGGGTTAATTATGCACAACTTCCTACCTATTACTTATTTTGAACATAAATTTATCCCTTTTAAAGATGCCAATATTTCCATAGCTACTCATGCGCTACATTATGGCACAGGTGCGTTTGGTGGAATGCGCGGTATTCCCAATCCAGATAATCCAGAACAGATATTATTATTTAGATTGGATCGTCACGCTCAACGTTTAAGCAATAGTGCTAAGTTTCTCCATTACGATTTACCTGCCGATAAAATACAACAAATAATTATTGATTTTGTTAAACAAAATAAACCAGATAAATCTTTTTATATTCGTCCTTTTGTCTATACTTCTGATTTAGGAATTGCCCCAAGATTGCATAAAATAGAAAAAAACTTTTTTATCTATGGTTTAGAATTAGGAGACTATTTACCTCCCGATGGTATTAGTTGCCGTGTTAGTTCATGGTATCGTCAGGAAGATCGTAGCTTACCCTTAAGAGGTAAAATTAGTGGTGCTTACATTACATCTTCTTTAGCTAAAACTGAAGCAGTAGAATCTGGTTTTGATGAAGCCATTCTCATGAATTCTCAAGGAAAAGTTTGTGAAGCTTCGGGAATGAATATTTTTATAGTTAGAAATGGTAAAATAATTACCCCTGGTTTCGATCAGGATATTTTAGAAGGTATTACTAGAGAAAGCGTAATTACTATTGCTCAAGATTTAGGAATTGAAGTTATAGAAAGATCGGTTGATAAAACAGAACTATTTATTGCAGATGAAGTTTTTTTAAGTGGTACTGCTGCCAAGATTACTCCTGTAAAACGTGTAGAAACCTATCAGTTATCTAGTAATAGACCAATTACCAACAAATTAAAATCAAAACTAACAGCAATTACAGCCAATCAAGACAAAAGCCATCAAGATTGGGTTTATAAAATTGATTTATAAACCATACAATACAAGATGGTTGGGACGGCTTTACGATCTCAAAAATTTTCAGATACTGAGATACGAAGATACGATAATTCCTACCCACTATTTTTGATAAATGTTATTAAAAGGCAGAGTGCGCGAAATATGCTCTTTAACTCAGGACATTTTCGCCTGCTCTTGTAACCAAAGGAAAAAGGTAACAAGGACGGTTTTACCTTCTGCTATCTGCTCATCCACGCCATCTGCCATCCGAGGCTTCTGCCTTGGTCAAATTCCTGCCGTGGTTTGTTCAAATAAGCTAGCCCAATCACTTGTCACTAAGGTATCGGGAGCGTCTTCTGGTTTGGAGATAATATCAAAGGCTTTGTTGCGAGCGTTGGGTTCGGTTAAAGCTCTAACTACTACAGAGGCTACATCGGCTCTGGGGATTGAAGTAGGAATCCCATCGGGTGGATTATTTAGCAGCGCGTCATCTTTGCCTACTAAAAGTTGTCTGACTCCGCCTTCTTTGTCCAACAAACCACCAGCGCGAATAATAGTATAGTTAATGCCCGAATCAATCAAATATTGTTCGGCTTTGCGCTTCCACACTAGAATCTTGCCGTTGCCAAGACTGTTAAGGGGATGATTGAGATTAGTACCACCCATCGAACCGACTAGCACAATATGTTCTACTCCTGCTTTGACAGCAGCATCAATTTGGTTTTTTTGACCGTAGTAGTCCACCATTTCTGGCATACCATCTGGTTCGTACTCAAACTGCGGACGTTCTCCTGGTGAGGGTGGTGCAATCATTTTAGGAACGGCACTGGTCAGAATAACTAGAGCATCGCAGCCTTTTATTGCCGAATCCAAGCCAGATTTGTCTGTTATGTTTCCAATGATCAAGCCTTCAGTCGAGCCGAACAATTCTTCAACTTTTTGAGGCGAACGCGCTAAACCAATTGCCTCAAATTCATCTGGTGAATCGCGTAGTTTTCGTAATACGAGCGAACCTGTTCTTCCTGTTGCTCCCGTAACCAATACTCGTTTCATCTTTTTTCTTGAACCTCGAATACAAGCTGCTTGATCAATTATCTAACAAAAGTTACCAATCAATTACTATATATGGGTGGAATCAAAGGTTATTTAGAGCCTCTATCAAAGAAGTGATTGAATAATTAGTTGATGAATTATCCACTCCTTATCTAAGAGTTTCTGCGAAAATACGACCATATTATCTTAGAAAATCAGGTAATCATCAAACTATAACCAGCTAGTTTTTATCAAAGTCTGGACTATACGGATGTGTATTTTAAATTTAGTAGTTGTCAAAACCAAACAACAACAGCAATTAGATTTAGCCGACAGAATTGAAAAAGCACAAGCCTCTAAAAAAATATAAGCACCCATGATTATAAAGTCTGGGTGCGTTATTTATATGTTGACCTTATATAAAGGCGGTCAGCCGTATTCAATAACTCTTGTAAAGGTTATTTATATTTTTTGTATTTCTTATACATATAAGTTAACACTTGTCTTACGAAATAACACCTAAATTTTATATTTTCTTTAGATTTTTATTCCGCATTCCCGTAATTAGTAACAAGTAAACAGTTTTTTCCTTGATTATCGCTTGCTACTCATTGCTTCCTCATCCCTCATCCTTTCAAAGTGATACTTTACTCAAAGCTTTGCTGACAGTTAAAGAATCAGCACCAGCTAAATGAACATTTTCACTCAGATGACGTTTCCATCTCTTTGTACCAGGTTGACTTGCAAACAGTTGCAACATATGACGGGTAATAGAGTTAAGCCTAACTTCCTTACCTAACCAGTAATCAATATAAGGAAGCATCCCTTCTACTATCTGATGACGACTAGGAACATTCTTTGTTTCCCCATAAATATCTCTGTCTACTGTAGCGAATAAATAGGGATTATCATAAGCAGCCCTGCCAATCATAACTGCATCTATCTGGGTTAAACAATTGTTGACCTGTTCTAGAGTAGTTATCCCACCATTAATTTCAATAAACAAATGGGGAAATTCTCTTTTGAGACGATACACCTCTTTATAACGTAATGGGGGTACATTACGATTTTCTTTAGGACTTAATCCTTGTAGCCAAGCCTTACGAGCGTGTACGGTAAAATTACGACAGCCAGCCTCCGATACTACCCTGACAAATTCTCTCATATCTTCGTAGCGATCGCGATTATCAATCCCAATACGATGCTTTACTGTCACGGGAATACTAACCACTTTTTGCATCGCGGCAACAGCTTGAGCTACTAATTCTGGTTGCGCCATCAAACAAGCACCAAAGTTACCGTTCTGTACCCTAGAGCTAGGACAACCAATATTTAGATTAACCGCATCATAAGCATAATTTTCGGCAATTTTAGCGCATTCTGCCAAATCGGAAGGGTTATCACCTCCTAACTGTAACACCAGAGGTTTTTCTTCTGGAGAAAATCCTAATAACTTATCGCGATCGCCGTGTATAATGGCAGGAGTAGTTACCATCTCTGTATATAAGAGAGTTTGTTTGGTAATTTGGCGCATAAAATAGCGATAATGGCGATCTGTACGATCCATCATTGGTGCTACGCTAAGAGGATTATTAGTTACAGCATCGATCATTGATAGCTTTAAGTATTACTGGGTTAATAATAATAATAATAATAATTTTTGTTCCTATTTCAAAAGTTGAACAAGCAAATTTACTGAAATCTATATTCTATATATAGATAATTTTTGTTCTGCCTCAATGAATATATTTCTTGAGATATAAATTAGATAAAATTAATCAATATTGGAATTATTCTTTAAGCATTAGTAGCTTTGTTGATGATCGCAATAATTTGCGATCGCTCTAATAGTGGCATTGACAGAAAGCTTTAATTACTAATTATACGGATAATTGATTATCTCTGCTAAAAGTTTTAGTAATATGATTTACAAAATCTTAATAACTTAATTTAGCAAAAATTGTCTCAAAATAAGACAAGTTAAATAGACACAAAAATTATGAAGATAATCACGTATGGGATTCACAGTTGCTAAGACTTAGAGGGATTTAAATTTAATTGATTGGTTACCTTAATGTAACCATCATATAGAGATATCTTAATACTTATGCTAAGCTTTTTTGGGATAATTGAAGCAGATAAAATTATTCAGAATAGCAATTACAGAATAGTAATTCAAACTATAGCCCCTATAATAGCCAATCCAGAAAACATTAGTCAAATATTTTTAGTAGTAAAATTTGAGCGGTAATTTTGGAATAGATATCTGAATATATTTCTAGATCGAAGATAGTTTTTTGGCAATGCAAGTAATCTAAACCAGATTTTTCCTGAAATACAAATGCAGGAATCCAGTTAAAAATGAAAATAGCGTAAAACACTATAAAGATAAGTGTGAGTCGTTACCACAGTGCTGACAGACAACATTGCAAAATGGTTCTCCTGCAATTACTTTTGATTTAATTCCGTAAATAATCATTGTTGATGCTCAAAACCTTAGATGTGTCACTGTGGTTTATTACGATGAACAAAATTTTATTATGCAAATCTGGTTGCTATTTAAATCCATGATTTTAAATAATTTTTTCTTATACGTACAAGAATATCACATAGCGATCGCCCATTCAAGAATTAGCTGCAACAGGACATAATAATATAGCTGGTGCGGTAGCATAACACAAATTAACCCCAATCAGTAAGGTGCTAATCATGAGTCAAATTGCGGAAAAAATATCTTGGACAATTCAAGATTTAACACTCCTTCCCCAAAACGAATCGGTCAACTATGAAATTATTGATGGAGAATTATTTGTGACTAGATCGCCTCATCGCCTACATCAAAGAATTTGTGGTAAGTTATTTCGCTATCTTGATACTTGGTCAGAAAATAGTGGTTTAGGAGAGGTAATAATTGCTCCTGGGATGATTTTGTCGGATATTGATAGTGTTATTCCTGATGTAGTTTGGATAAGTAAAGAAAGATTAGCACAAATTGAAGATGAAGCTGGACATTTATTGGGTGCGCCTGAGTTAGTGATTGAGGTTTTATCGCCAGGGAAAAAGAATGAAAGTAGAGATCGCGAAACTAAATTAAAGTTATATTCTATTTATGGGGTTTCGGAATATTGGATTTGCGATCGCTTTACTCAACAAGTTGCTATTTACCGCCGAGAAAATGCACGATTAGTCTTGGTAGCAACCTTGCTAGAAAATGACTCAATCGATTCTCCTCTATTACCTGGCTTTAGCTGCTTGGTTAGTCAATTATTTGTGTAAGTCAGCTTTATTTTATACTCATTAAAAAATTAACGTTTCTGCGACACTAATTCGTTACTATCTTGCCAAAAAATAATAGAATTATCTAAAGGTTTAATCTTAGTTTCAGGATAATAAAAAGCCAGAATGCGGTCTGCTGACCAACCTAATTCTGCTAGGTTATAAGAGCCATTTTGACTTAGACCAACTCCATGTCCAAAACCGCCACCAGTGAAAGTGTATGCATCTAATTGGTTATTTTCGTTGTAAATTGGGTCGAGATAGAAAAGAGTGCTAATAGGAGGTTCAAAAGCACTACGAACCTCGTTTCTATGGAGTTTAATATTTCCCAAATTGGTATCTACTAAAAGAGTGATAATTCTTCCAGATTGCGATCGCTCAGTTACTTTTAAGCTCTTAATAGTGGCAAAATCTACTAGGGGGTGATTAACCTTCTTAAGATACCTGCGTAAATCTTTGTTTAAGTCAGCAATTTTGCGTGTTTTTTGCCAACGAAATACCTTTAGCCCTGTTTCGTTAAATCCTTGTTTTAAATCGAGAAAATTCCGCAATACTTTTTCGTTTGCTAGAGGATAGCGAGACAAGTCCCAAAGGGCATTAGGAGCGTCTATTATGGGTCTGAGGTAGGGTCTTTCTGCTCCTTCCCAAACATCGTTAAAAGAGGCTGTAATCCCTCCTGTAGTGGAAGAATACAAAGCATCTACCAATTCATTATTGTAAGTTAAAACTAAACCTTTGGTATCAGCGATCGCTCGATCTGTTTTTTGGGTTGCACCAGAGATACCTTTATACACCTGACAATGTACTGTGGCGCAGAGTTGATAGTCATCCGCTACAAAACGACGCAGATTCCTTAATGCATAGGTGCGAGCAATAATCGTTTGAGCAGCGATCGCTTCTGGTGGTGCATTAGGGCCAATTTCGTAGGGTACAACCCCCCGTAAATAGGTTTCTAAAGGGACGTTATTAACTAGAGAGAAATTATTATAAGCATTGGGTTGGAGACGCAAATTTCCGCCATAAAGATGACTTGCTTCTTGTTTATTACTAACGGTATTAACTAAGATACGGTTGGTTTTAGTAGTGATTTCAAATTCGTTATCGTAATAGTTTTTACCATCGATAGATAAACTAACCTGGGGTAAAGTCTTGGTGATTTCACTTTCAATGTAGGGGACAGTGTAGCCGTTGTCTCGCAGACTATTTATTAACCAACGTCGCACTAAGGGAGTATCGTAAACGTCTCGTTTTGCCCATACTTTCCATCTTCCAGGCTGTACTATTTCTACTTCAATCCCAATGCTGCGCCAAAAGTTAGCATTGTTTTCTGCGGTTTCAAAAGTAGCATGAGAGCCTAAGACGACTCTTTCTGACAATATCGGCTCTGGTAGGGGTTTCTCTTCAGTTTTCAGAAAAACTTTGTTCGTGGTGATGGTTTGTGATGGCTGTACTGCTTCTAAGGAGCTAACAGTTAACATATCCCCTTGAGGACTAATAATTTCGATCTCACTGACAATTTCATCTTTATCATCAATGGGTCGATCTCCGAAACGCTGCACAATGCCTACCTGTAAGTTTAAATCTTCAACAGCATGAGCTTTTTTAGTGAAAGTTTCTAAGCCTACTAGACAAGTTAAAAATAAAATTCCTAAGCTAAAACGCATTTTAATTGTTTTCATATAGTTTTTTGGTCGTTAATCGTTAGTCGTTAGTCGTTAGTCGTTAGTTATTTGTTGTTGATTGTTTGCCACATTGCTTCTGATTTCTAACTCTGTGACTTGGTAACTCGTTGACTTCTAACTGACTGATGTATATTAAATTGATTAGTATTTTTGGTTAGTCATGCAATCTTACTCTCTTCTTGCTCCTGGGAAAATCAATCTTTATCTAGAAATTATTGGCGATCGCCGTGATAGTTTTCATGAGTTGGTGATGATCTTACAAAGTATCGAACTAGCAGATCGCATCGATCTTAAAGCTGGCGATACACAAAAAATCACTATCCATTGTAATCATCCTCAAGTACCTACAGATGAAACTAATCTAGCTTATCGTGCAGCCAAATTGATGTGTGACACTTTTCCTGATGTTTATGCGAACTACGGCGGAGTTGATATCGCTATTGAAAAAAATCTTCCCGTTGCAGCAGGTTTAGCGGGAGGTTCCACAGATGGAGCAGCCGTTTTAGTCGGGATTAGTTTGATGTGGGGTTTGGGTTTAACTCAACCAGAATTGCAAGAATTAGCAGCGAAATTAGGCTCGGACATTCCTTTCTGTATTGGGGGAGGAACAGCGATCGCCACAGGAAGGGGGGAAAAACTAGATTCGATTCCCGATTTAGATAATTTGTGGGTAGTGCTGGCAAAATACAACAACCTGGGAGTATCTACACCTTGGGCGTATAGAACCTATCGCCAAAATTATAATGGAAATTATATTTCCGATACCGCAGGAATTAAAACCAAAAGCGATCGTGTTCGTACTGGTTCTTTAGTTAAGGCAATTATGAGAAAAAATGGCGCAGAAATTGGCAATTTGCTGTATAACGACTTAGAAAAAGTAGTTTTACCAGCTTATCCACAAGTAGAAGAACTGAGAACAGCGTTTGCGACTACAGAAAATTTAGGAACAATGATGTCTGGCTCTGGTCCTACGGTATTTGCTCTTTGTGCATCAGAAACCCAAGCACAAACTGTAGCTAAACAAGTAAGAAATAAAATGAATCATCCTGATTTAGATTTTTGGGTTACAAAACTTTCCAGTGGTGGAATTCAGGTTATTGGTTGACGTGAGTTTGATGGAAATACAAATCTGATAAACCAGAAAGACAAGGCTCAGAAATATTTAAAGAATCGTCAGATATTTCTTTCATAAACTATAGATAAATATGCTTGTCTAATTCATGTTGGTTGATTTTTTCCTGTAACAGCCACAGCAACTCCTAATAACAAAATTAATCCTCCCCATAAAATAGATAAAGGAGGAATTTCTTGAAAGACAATAACACCCAAAAAACTGGAAATAATTGGTTCAAACAAAATACTTAAAGTAACAAAAGTAGGAGATAGCCAACGTAAAGCCCAATTAAAACCAGTATGTCCGAGCAACTGAGATAAAATTGCCATTAAAGCAATATAAACATAAATTATTTCAGAATGTCCCGTATACTTAATCCCAAAAAGTAAAGGTAACGGAAATAATGCGATCGCTGCTGTCGAATAGGCTATCAAAATATAATTGCTAATACTTAACCCTGATTTTTGTGCTTGAGTACCAAACATCAGATACAGACTAGCTGCGATCGCGCCGATTAAAGCTAAACCATTACCTAAAAGAGGATTGCTTCCACTATTGATATTTCCTTCGTTACCTAAAGCAATCAATACTCCTCCCACTGAAGCAATTGCGATCCCTAAAATAGCTGATTTACTCAGTTTTTCCTTTAAGAAAAATCGCGATAATAATCCTACCCAAATCGGATTAGTGGTGACTAAAGTTGTCGAAGCCACAATAGAGGTAAAAGCCAAAGAAGAAATCCAACTAGCAAAATGACCAGCTAAACAAATTCCTGCAATTACAGCATAATAAAATGCTTTAGTACTAACCTGAGAAGGCTTAATTTTGTAGACAGTGGGAATTAGAATCAGCGCAGAAATAATTAAACGAGATGCAGCCAAAAACAAACTAAAACCAATAGTAAAGTTATTAGCTACTTCCATAGATAATCGAATCCAAATTGCAGAAGTAGCGACCAAGAAAACTGCAATTAATAAAATAGCTAAAATTTTAAAATTGGAGGGTTTCAAAATTTAAATACCTAATAAGACTTTGATTTACCAGAATTAGAATTACTCGATTAATTGTGCTGGAAGCAAGATTGCAGTTCCTCCCAAAGCACCATAAAATTTACTCATATCTAGTTCTCCGCGATCGTTGAGGGCTTCTCCTTCTCCTAAAAAAATTCGTTTCATACGGTGTTGATGAAAGAAAATAAGAAGCGTTACTAAATCAATATTCAATATCTTTTGACGCTGACTAAGCTCCTCGTGCAATTCTGGTAAGCTATGCCAAGGACACTTCATCAAAGCATGATGAGCGTTATGATAACCAAAGTTCAGAAGTAACAAATTGATCCACTTCCATCGCTTCGTAAATAAGGTTGAGAAAGTATGAAACTGTTCATAGTCTAAATTTTGCTCTGGAGCTATTTCACCAATAGGTATAGTCTCATAGTCGTGTTGAAACGCATCTACCAATCTAATAACCGTCACCATTCCCATAAAGCAAAGAAAATAAAGTAACAAAGCTTTAGGTGAAACCCATCCCAATAGAGCAAACATTGCTCCCCGAATTAAAAGCATCGTTGTCACTCGCAATCGTTCACCACGTCGAACCAGATTCCAATAGGGAGCAGTAATTGCACGCCACTGCAAAAGAAAAAATAATGCAGGAAAACAAAACCACTCTAAAGCCAAAATGAACCACTGAATTAGCTTGGGAAAGGATCGTAACAATTTGAGAAGATCGCAATCAGCATGATCTGCTTTTTCAATATGGTGGGCTATATGGCGACGAGACATATTACGAAAAGAACAATAGCAAGCCCCATTTAGCCACTGGGCAACTTCTCCTGCTAAAGTATTCAACTTCATGCTTCTAAAAATTGTGCCGTGGGTAAACTCGTGAGCTAAATAAGCTGATAAAACTAGCGTGTGAGTTACTATAACTATGCCTAATGCATTTAGCAAAAAAGAAGTAGCAATTAATAACCCAATCCCCGCATAATATCCCAACAACGTGTAAGTAATCGCCAAAGCATTCCAAAATGGTTTCGAGCTTCGCAGATAGTTGAGTGAATTTAGTTTTTGCTCAACAGCCGTCATATTTTGCGATCAGAATTCTACAGATTATGAAAAACCTTTGTTTAGTTCCAGCCTCATACAAAGTAAGCTTAAACAAACATCTTGTAGAACTTACTTTACTGATATTTTCACAACAGTATCAATAGGAAACTCATGTCACCATCATGAGTAAAATCGATTAACCTCGGCTTACTAATATAAATAAACTATTTAAAATCGATCGCTTTCTATGACTAGTATTTATCAAGGTCGTCTTAAAACCTCTCAATTACGCGCTCTTGTTGCGATCGCAGAGTATGGTAAGTTTGGTGAAGCAGCCTTACAACTGGAAATCTCTCAGTCTGGAATTAGCCATGCAATTTCTACTCTTGAAGATGAGCTTGGCGTAAGTTTGCTGGTTCGGCATCATCAACATACTCGTTGCACTCCTGTAGGTAAAGAAATTGTTCAACAAGCACGTCAAATTCTGCAATTATTAGAACAGATTGAAGAAAAAGCAAACCAAGCAAAGGGACTAAATGGTGGGATCGTTAGAGTTGCCAGTTTTCGTAGTGCTGCAACCTATCTTTTACCCAAAGCTATAGCTCAATTTCGCAGTAAGTTTCCCGATATTTCTATCCGCCTAACTGAACATAATGACTATAAAGATGTAGAACAGATGTTGTACTCCAATGATGCAGACATCGGCTTGACCTACTTACCTACCACTGACAAATTAGAAACATGGGAGATCTATCGAGATGAATATCTTGTTCTACTTCCGCCTACTTTCAAATCATCAGAGTCACAATTGACTTGGGAGCAGCTTTGCAGCTATCCGCTAATCATGCTACCAGAGTCCCATAGTTGTTGCGCTCGCATTCATACTCATTGTCGTTCTTTTGGGCAAAAATTGAATGTAATACTGACAACGAATGAAGATTCAACCCAAGTTAATATGGTTGCTCAAGGGTTAGGCGCGACAATTATGCCTCGCCTTGCTGCCGAACCCATACCAGATAATATTAAAGTTTGTGGTTTGCCAATTCCTTTGACTAGAGTGATTGGAGTTGCTGTACTCGCCAATGCACTTCAGACACCCGCCGTGTTTGCCTTTTTAGAAACTTTTCAACAGGTTAAGTTCGCTCCCTCTAGAAATTCAAAAAATTAGGATACGCTATTCAATCAACAACGTATCCTAATAATTAATTATTAAATCTAACAATTAAAAAAAGCTAGATTTAAACTCGGTCGAAACTACTTACTATTTTTCAAACTAGCTAGCTTTATAGAAAGTAACATCTTTGTCTTTAGTTGCCCAGAACATTTGGTGAATTTTTTGCACGGCATCCATTAATTCATTAGCGTGTTCTTCACTAACTTCTACTTTGCAAGCAGAACACAACTTAGCTGCTTTCCAGAAAGTATCATGAAGATCGGGATATTTTTCTAGATGTACTGGTTTGAAGTAGTCAGTCCAAAGAATCAAAAGATCGTCTTTAGTTTTTTGTGCTTGCTCTTCTTTAATCGCAATGTAGCGAGAAAGAGTATTTTGATAAGCAATATTTGCAGCTTTATCACTGGGATTAGGAGCTTCTAGAGCCATAATTTTTTTAGTCATAGAAACTACTGCTTCGGCTGTAATACGAGCAGCAGCAGGGTCATAAACTCCGCAAGGACCATCACAGTGCGCGCTCACTTTTGGTGCTGGAAACCAATTTTTGATTTTGGTAATAGCTTGTTTCAACATAGTTTTAATGATTTTGAACTGATTAACAATGACTGCTTTTTAGAGAGCAAGTCTGGGGGTTGAGAATGCCCTAAACATTAATATTACGTTAATGTTGATATCTTCTCTCTTCGATATAGCTTAGTGTGATTTGGGGAAACTTTACAATCGAAGGTAGGAATTTTTTAACATAGCTCTAAGCTGTAAGCTATAGGCTCTAAGCTTTTTGGGTTTAAGTTTCCCATTCTATCTCTTCGAGATAGAATAGTTTTAAGTAACTAATAGTTTAAATATACTAGTTAATTAGCTAATAGCTAATAGCTAATAGCTAATAGCTAACCGCAAAGCAGTTTAAAATATTGCTAGTTTGTGGGAGTAACGTTATCAACGACTTCCAGAGTACCATCTTCATTCACTTGCCAGACATCATAACCACCAATAACATCCCCATTCTCGTCAATATCAACGTTTCCGCTTGCTCCTTGATAGTTAATGTCTTCTCCGTTACGTACTAATTCCATTGCTTCACAGGGGTCTGTAACTTCTGTTCCTGGAGCATTTGCCACTTCACGAATTTGGCTTTGAATTCCTTCTCCTGTATTGGCATCAGCAGCTTCGGCTGCAAGCATCATAAGTATCGCAGCATCCCAACTATGGGGAACAAAAGCACTCACTTCTTTCTGGATATTTTCTTTCCACAAGTTAGTAAAGTCTGCTAGTGCTTGACCATTAGCACCTGGTACTGTGCCTAATGCGCCAGCAATAATTGATTTGCCATCTCCTGTTTTACCCACTTGAGTAATAAAATCTTCGGAATAAACACCATCTGTTAAGAGGATTGTTACTCCTTCAGTAAGACCTTGCTCAAAAGCGGATTTTAACAGCACACTACCTGTTTCTGCATAGAGTACTGCTGCTACAGCATCGGGTTTACTACCAAAAGCTGCTTTAGCTTCACTATCTAGAGTAGGTGCTTTAGGGTCATAGCGAACAGGGCTATTTTTATCAGCAATTTTACCTCCAGATTTTTCAAAAGCCTGTACAAATTGCTGTTCAAAACCAACACCATAGTCATTGTTGATGACTACAGTAGAAACATTCTCAAATCCTTCTTTTTGAGCTAATGCTGCTAAAGCTTGAGCTTGATAAGTATCTGGGGGAGCAGTACGCGCCCAATAGCCCTCAAATTCGCCGTTTTGGGCTCTATCTGTAAATACGGGGCTGGTACTACCAGGAGAAATTAGCATAATTTTGTTTCTCACTGCAACATCCACTGCTGCACCAGAAACACTACTGGCAAATGCCCCTGCTACCCCTGCTACTCGATCGACTTCTGCTAGCTTGGTCATAGCGGTAACTCCCGCACTAGGGTCAGTTTGGCTATCTTCATTAACTAAAGTTACAGGACTTTCATTGACACCATTACAAGCATTAATAGTGTCTACGGCTAGTTGAACTGCTACAGGCATATTTTGACCAATAGATGCCAAGTCGCCAGTAATCGGAAATAATGTTCCTATTTTTAATCCTTCACCATTACTAGAGGTATCGCTGACGTTATCAGCATTATCAGTATTACCAGCATCAGTAGTGCTGGCATCACCTCCCGTATCGGCTGTTTGACAAGCACTCAGAGATAGAATGGTTACCGTCAAGGCAAGACCTTGGAAAATTTGAGTATAATTTTTGGTTATTTTCTGCGCCATAATTTAGTACTGTGACACTCTTTACTATAGTTAGATGCACAGATTTTAGCGATAATCTGAGAATTAATTTGTTATCTACAGGCTTAATTAACAATGTGTTATGGCAAGGAATTAACAAAAGCTATGTTATTAACTGCTTAAAAAAAGCTAACGGTTAAAAACCGCTAGCTCAATTGTTACTTTATTAGTACGGAGAGGGGGGGGATTCGAACCAACAAGGGGATTCTTTACTGACGTAAGCAATATAACTCAAAGCATTGTTAGGGGTCGACCAAAGAATCACTTCTCTAGCCTCCCATGCAAAACGTAGCGTGCCACTTTCACGGCACTACGCTCCTCCTGGCTTTTCGGTACTCTGTTTTCCTTTTGTAAACCACAGTAG
>NZ_LR213874.1 GCF_900659865.1 Hyella patelloides LEGE 07179 | reverse complement strand
CGTCGGTGTTGGCGATCGCTTTAAATGTTTAAGAATCTGCAATTCTACATCCATTGCCCTCTCTACCTATCCGCTTCTAAATATTTCTTCTATTGTAATTCCCATCTCGGAAAGTGACATAAGAGGGCTAAGCGCGTTGTCTTACAACAGTACATGCGGACGACGCGAAGCGAGTGCTTTAGTGCAAGTCCTTTGTCTACGGAGGGAAACCCTCCTGCAAGGCTGTTGCGCTATTCCACTCACGTGTTGACCTAATTACTAATAAACTTCTGCAATAAATCTAATACAGGGGGCGTAATTTCATGTCCCATATCAAACTCTTGATATTGCACCTCAACTCCAATCGCAGTTAATTTATCTCTAGCATTTTTAGCTTCATCTATGGGGACAACCTCATCTTGTTTACCATGAACAATTAATACAGGAGGTGCATCATCTTCTAAGGGTTTTGGTTCGTAATGTAAATAGCCACTTATACTACAGATACCAGCTACGGGTAGCATCAACGCAACATCTAGAGTCATGGCACCACCTTGAGAAAATCCCGTGACATAAGTTCTTTCTAAAGGAATATTGGTGTTATCTTCTAAAGCATTTAGCCAATCAAACAATAATTGTCTACTTTCATCGATACCAGTGTAATTTGGAGATTCTAGAGCATACCAAGCTCTACCTCCTGGTACTTGAGGATGTTCAAAAGGTGCATTGGGAAATAAATAACCAAACTCAGGCAAATCCAACATTTGAGATAAGCTTGCTAAATCTTGGTAGTTGGCTCCCCAACCATGTAACATCACCAGCAGAGAAGTTAGGTTTCCTTGGGGAAACAGCGAAATTGCCTCAAGAGTTTTATTAGCAGTCATAATGTATTTAGTTAATAAGTTGTAACATTCTGTAATTATTGTGATTGCTCTTTATGTCTTTTCACCTTTCTGCTTGGTCGATTAAAAATCCAATTCCCACCGTTGTTACCTTTCTGATTTTAGGTATTATTGGCATTACTTCTTTTTTGAGTCTCGGTATTGATGATACTCCTAATATTGATATTTCTGCGGTAAGTGTAAAAGTTACTCAAAGAGGAGCAAGTCCTACAGAGTTAGAAACCCAAGTAACCAAAAAAATCGAAGATGCAGTAGCTAATTTAGATAATATCGACGAGATTAGTTCTACCATTACTGAAGGGCGATCGACAACAGTAATTAATTTTGCATTAGGTACAGATAGCAATCAAGCAACTGATGATGTGAGAAATGCGGTTTCGCAAATTCGTTCTGATTTACCCCAAGATGTTAATGAGCCGATAGTTAATAAGCTGAGTTTTTCAGGCGGGACAGTGATTGCTTATGCGGTGGAATCAGAGAAAAGAGAGGTAGCCGATCTAAGTAATTTAGTCGATCTAACCATTATTCCTCAACTCTTAAATATCCAAGGAGTAGGACAAATAGACCGTTGGGGAGGTAAAGATCGAGAAATTCGCGTCGATCTCAATCCCGAACGTTTGTTAGCTTATAAAATCTCGGCTAGCGAAGTTAATCAGCAAATTCGCAACTACAATATCAATCTTGCTGGAGGAAAAACCAAGTTAGGGGGTAGAGAACAGAATGTACGTACTTTAGGTAGTGCGCGGACAGTCCGCGATATCCAAAGATATCCCATTCGCTTGGATAATGGGGGACGGGTTCGTTTAAGTAAGTTGGGTACAGTTAGAGATAGTTTTGCCGAATCCACTCAAACGGCATATCTTAATGGTAAATCGGTAGTAGCTTTTGCTGTTAAAAGAAGTACTGGGAGTACTTTAGTGAAAGTGGAAGAAGATGTTAGAGAGGCGGTTGCTAAATTACAAACTACCCTTCCTGAAGATATTAAACTACAAACTATTTTTACCCGTGCTGATTCGATTCGGGGTTCTTATGATGGTACTGTTAACGCTCTCATTTTTGGCTGTGGGTTAACAGTTTTGACAGTAGGTATTTTTTTGCGAGACTGGCGAGCCACTATTATTACGGCTACAGCATTACCCCTCTCAATTATTCCTACTTTTTGGGTCATGAAATCTTTTAACTATACCCTTAACGGAATGACTCTGTTAGCTCTAGCTTTAGCTATTGGTAATTTGGTCGATGATGCCATCTGTATGTTAGAGAATATAGACCGTCATCTACAAATGGGCAAAAAGCCCTTGAAAGCAGCCTTAGATGGAGCAAAAGAAATTGGTTTAGCAGTGGTAGCGACGACGGCAACTATTGTAGCTGTATTTGTTCCTGTCGCCTTTATGGGAGGTATCCCAGGGCAGTTTTTCCAACCTTTTGGGATGACAGTAGCGGTTTCGACGATGTTTTCTACTTTGGTTGCCTGTACGGTAACACCAATGATGAGTGCTTATCTGTTAAAGGTTAAGTCTTTTAATGTTTCCCAAGGTATGAAGATAATTCGTTGTGAAATTGCACCTTCTGCGAGTCAAGTTATCGCGAAAGCTTATCTTAACGAGCTACTTACCAAGGGACAACCAGTTACGAATACTTTTGCAAGTCAGAAAAAAGCTCGACCACAGCCCTATCGTGACTTATTGAGGTGGGCTTTGACTAATCGCATCACTACCTTAGTTTTAGCAGCACTCTTCTTTTTTGCCAGTTTGCAGCTTGTTCCTTTTATACCCAAAGGTTTATTTAGTAGCAGTGATACTGGTTTAAGTACCATCGTGGCTAGCTTACCTCCTGGCTCACCTTTGGAAAACACAGAAAAATTACTCTTACAGATTAGCAACACTTTAGAAGATAATTCCGCAGTAGAGCGAGTATTAGTCCATGCAGGAAGCGAGAGTGTTAATTCTGGAACTATTTACGTAAAATTGTTGCCAAAAACAGAACGCAAGATTAGTCAACAGCAGTTTCAAGAACAAATGCGGGATACTTTTCAAACTATTCCTGGGGCAAAAATTAGCTTTCGCTCTCAAGGCGCAGGTGGCGGAAATAAAGATGTCTCTCTGGTATTACGTAGCAATAATCCTACTGCTTTAGCTGCCGTTGCTCAAGATTTAGAAGCTCAGATGTCTGATATTTCTGGGTTAGTAGAAATTGACTCCAGCTTGAGTTTAGTCAAACCTGAATTAATTATTGAACCCAATGCCCAAAGAGCTACGGATTTAGGCGTATCAGTACAAGCGATCGCCAATACGGCATCTTTAGCACTTATAGGCGATACTGACTCCAATTTAGCAAAATTTAACCTCAGCGATCGGCAAATCCCAATTAGAGTGCAAATTGACCCCAAACAACGCGAAAATATCCAAAATATCCAAAATTTATTGATCCCTGGGGATAACGATAGATTAGTCCCTCTCAAATCAGTGGCAAGAATTCGTCTTGGTAGTGGTCCTGCCGAAATTGAAAGATTTAACCGCAACCGTCGCGTTACGGTAGAAGCCAACTTACAGGGTATTTCTTTAGGAAATGCTTTAACTCGCATTAGAGCTTTACCCACAATCAACCCTCTTCCTCCAGAAGTATCAGAAGAGCCGTCAGGAGATGCAGAAATTATGCGAGATATTTTTAGCCGTTTTGGTAGTGCTTTAGCTCTAGCTATTTTGTGTATTTATGCTATTTTAGTGCTGCTTTACAACAATTTTTTCTATCCTCTAGCGATTTTAGTTGCTCTTCCTTTATCTGTTGGTGGGGCATTACTGGGATTATTAATTACTCAAAAAGAATTAGGACTTTTTGCTTTAATTGGGATTGTTCTTTTAATGGGTTTAGTGACTAAAAACGCTATTTTATTAGTGGATTTTGCTCTAGCAGGAATTCAGCAGGGTAGACCCCAATTTAAAGCTGTAGTAGAGGCTGGAGTATCCCGTTTACGTCCCATTTTAATGACTTCTATTTCTACTATTGCAGGAATGATGCCTATTGCATTAGAACTAGGCGCAGATGGTGAAGTACGCAGTCCGATGGCAATTGCCGTAATTGGTGGTTTTACCACTTCTACTTTATTAACTCTGGTAGTTGTGCCTGTTTTATTTACCTATATTGATAATCTTTGTTATGGGTTAGCTCAATTATTCAGAAGAATTAGAGGAGAAAATATAGTCAAATCTTGAGTTGATACCAGAGCTATCTCATTCTGAGTATAAGCTACAAGAAATCAATTTTAGGTTTTCAGAATCGGATTTACTATCAAACTGATTACTCGTTACCGCAAGAACCTAAAAAATCGTTTTAGTTCCTTTGATAGAAAGGATTTTACTCCATAAACGAGCCATTATTGAATCACTCAACAACGCCACCCACTATTACCAGTTTTTCTCTAAAAATCATGCTGTGAAAACTAAAATGTTGATTGTGTTATTAAAAAAATAAGTTTGATGAGTAGATATTTATAGTTTTAGTTGAGTAAAAACTTCCCGCAGAACTTGAGCAGAATGTTGCAGTTGTTTCTCTTCAGCTTGGTTAAGAGCTAGATTAACTGTTTTCATTATGCCTTTTTCGTTGACAACTGTAGGTAAACCCAGACAAACATCATGAATGTCATACAGTCCATCAACCAGACTGCTGACTGTAAGAACGCGCTCTTGACTGCGTAAAATAGCTTTGACAATATCGGTTACAGCTAATCCAATGCCATAAGAGGTATATCCTTTGCGCTTGATAATCTCATAAGCAGCATTTTTTACTTGGTCAAAGATGCTGCTTAACTCCTTTTGTTCGGCAGCATTGAGGTTTTCCCAATCCTTGGCAACGAGTTTTACCCCAGCCACATTTGCCGTACTCCAGACTGGAACTTCACTATCCCCATGCTCGCCGATAATGTAAGCATGAACGCTGCGGGCATCTATTTCTAATTTTCTGGCTAGTAAGGAACGGAAACGAGCCGTATCGAGAACTGTTCCCGAACCAATCACCCTAGAACTGGGAAATCCAGAAATTTTTAGGGTAGCATAGGTCATTATGTCAACAGGGTTGCTGACAATCAGCAAAATAGCATTGGGACAATTCTTGACCACATCACTCAGGATACGTTTAAAGATAGTGATGTTTCTTTCGACTAGATTTAAACGACTTTCTCCTGGTTTTTGAGCAGCACCAGCCGTAATAATTACTAAATCGGCATTGCGTCCCTCATCAGCTACAGTTCCCGCTTTAAGGTCGGTAGGAGATAGAAAAGGCATTCCGTGAAGTAAATCCATTACTTCCCCTTCAACTTTATCTTTAGCTATATCTTGCAGAATTAATTCATCGAAGCAGTCTTGAATCAAAAGAGAATAGGCACAAGCCAGTCCCACTTGACCCACACCAATAATGACTCCTTTACGAGGACTCAAAGGAGAGGGTTTTTCAGCTTCAGGGTTAGGAATAAATAGTTTTTGAAACATAAAGTTTTTATTGTATCTTGGGCTGCATCGAACGCAAATCTTCTATTACTAATTCGATATCTTTAAATTTATAATATTCAGTCAGCTTCCCGATACGATAATTAAAGCCTTTGTAACGATGTTTAAAATAAAATTCTACTCTCTGAACTTGAGTTTCATTATTATCGGCTAAATCTAAGATTCTGAGGGACATAACACGATTTCAATCGCGATTTTCTTGATTGAGAAGAAATGTCCAGAAGTTTTTTAGTGACCGAAATGGGTTGAGTCCTCCCTGCTGTCTCGGTCGAATCCGAGCCAGATTCGCTTCTTCTGTAAGCACTTCAATTGCAGCTTGCCAATCAGCTTCAGCATTTCCTGGTTCTCCATTCTCTTGTCGAGTCTGCCACATTTCATAGGCTTTGGCTTTTATTTCTTCCCTCGATAAATGAGGCTGTTGTCGATCTACCATTGATGCTCAGCAACGAAATTTTACACTTACTGTCTGACTATGCTTATATACCCACGCTATATATTATAAGAAATTTTTTAGATATGGCGTGTTGATTTGCTCTTAAATCAATTACTTATTAGCATGAGCCATGTCTAATATTTGTTGGGCAATTTCTTCGGCAATTGGCATAACTGATAAACGATTTCCTTTCCTGACTACTAAAAGTTGATCGCCATCAAACTCAGTTTTAAGTTGAGTTAGAGGAATCATTTTAGGAAAAATTTCCACAAATTCTACAGTTACAGTTTGCCAGCGAGGATTTTCAGGTGTGGCTTTAGGATCGTAGTATTTACTTTCTTTATCGAATTGAGTAGGGTCGATCGCATCACTTTCAATAACTCGCATCAAACCTACTATCCCAGGTATTTTGGTATTGGAATGGTAAAAAAAAGCCAGGTCATTTTTGTTCATTTTCCGTAGAAAATTTCGTGCTTGATAGTTTCTGACACCATCCCAAATAGTTTTTCGATCTTGTTCTAAGTTTTGAACACTATAAGCACTAGGCTCAGATTTCATTAACCAGTAATTCACGATCGCCTTGTTTCATTTTTCATTTATAATTGAACATTATTCTGGTTAATTTCTAGAGGTTAAGCTGCTCGATAATGGGTTCGGTTTCTCCCGCTACCCAATTGGCAAAGCGTTTTGCTAAGGGAGGAGCAAAGACGATGGTACTGGTAAAACCGCTAAAAAGGTAAATTCCTTGAAGATTGCTGAGATTACCAATAGTAGCTATCTTTTCGGTATTGAAGGCTACTAAGCAATGGTGACAAGTCCCTGGTATATTGGCTAACTCAGGTAGAATTTGGGCTATTGATTGACGAATTTGCTGCTCTGCTTTGGCTATATCTGGGGTATAGTGTGGGTTAGTGATAATCGTACTAATTTGACCTAGGAATAAAGAGCGATCGTCTAACTGTACTGCTCCTGCGTCTAAAATAGACTTTACTATCTCGTTGTCTGGATATTCCCAAGCAGATTTTTCTTCTAAGTCTTTTCCCGTATCTTCTAAGATAAATCTTTCCTGTATTGCTGGCATGATAATACTATTTAGTTTCAGGTCTATAGGAGCAGTTTTAATGACTTGAGCGTGGGTAAAATAAGTTTTGCTAGGAATACCTGATTTTTTTAGTAAAGAGTGAGTTAAACCTCCAGCACAAACCACCGTATTCGCAGCGTGATAAGTATTATCTGTAGTAATAACTCCTTGAATTTCGTTTTGTTGGCGGACAAAATCAGTTACATTCTCATACTTAATAATGCCGTTATTTCGAGTAAGAGCCTGTTGATATGCAAGAGCGGTTTTTTGAGCGTTAACTTGTCCGTGGGGTAGTTTTAAAACACCCGAAATAGCTTTATGATTAAGCAAAGGTTCAAGCTGGCACGCTTCTTGAGTATTAAGAATTTCTGGTTGAATAGCAAACTGTTTAAAATTTTTGGCTATTATTGCGGGATTATTATCTGCATTAACAGTTAATAATAAATCTAATTCACAAAACTCTGTATCTGCATCTAATTCAGTAGCAAGGTTACGATGTAGTTCAATGCCTTCTTGTCCCAATTGACGAGTTAAAGGAGTTGTACCAGACCAATAAGCCAAACCACCATAACTATACACCGTAGCATTATCGGCTTGAATATCCTTTTCCAATAACAGCACTTTTAAACTTTTTGTACTTAGTTCATAAGCCAAAGCCGAACCTGTAATTCCCCCACCAATTACAATCCAATCATAAGTTGTCATAGCAGTTAAAAATTAAAAGTTATTTATTGATAAGTTATGTATAATTTTGTTTAAAACCTAAACCCTTAACTATTTTAGATTAACTAAACTTATACTCAGGTGTTTCATATCCCAAGGTTGAAGCACTTGAACATTTTATATGGGAGAGGGTGACTAGCATAAATGCTACATAGATAGGTATTTTAAGGGAAAGACATTAGCCTTTGTGTACTCATTAACTCTTGCATAAATTTTTACGATCTAGTTTGAGGCGTTTTTTTCATTTTTGGCGATTTTAAAGAGTAGAAAGCTACCAATTGTTGTTTTCAAATATTAATTAGCGATGGCAACGCGCTGCCAAAGGCAGACCGCTTTTCTCAAAAGATGACAGAACAAATTTTGATAAATGGTATGACATTAAGAAATTAAAGTTCGGATACTATAGCCGTACAAAGTTGAGTTAGGACAGAGTCTATTTGATTGCTCGTAAGTAATAAGTAATGAGTAATGAGTAATAAGTGTCCTAACGTGAGATCGTATTGCTATATTAAGTAATTCCTAATAAAAGCCACAAGTTACTTAGTACTATTTTTCATCCTTCATTCTTTTACTGATGTTTAACAATGCAAGGAAAGTAATTGGAATGACCATAACTTTTTAACTAGCTTATATTAAGTTCATGAGCTAAGAGATTAGCTACTAATTTAACGCCGTATTCTTCTTCAAAAACTTCTTTTTTATAGTCTAAGCTCCACAATTCTAAAGCGCAATCATCCCCAATATATTGGGGAATTAAATGTAAATGTAGCTCTCTACTATGGGGTTTCACTTCACTATAAAATTTAGCGATCGCTCCTTTTTGTCTGCGGTCTAAAGCAACGGCAATTCTTAGGATTGCGCTTAATTGTTTGACCATTAATTGATAATTTTTATGGGGTAGTTTGTTATAAGCTTCGTGCTTTTTCTTGGGCTTAGTTTTACGATGATAGCGAGCAATATTAGCGATTAATTCTAACTCTAATTCGGTAAATCCTAAGAGTTCTGCATTACGAATTAAATAGTAAGAATGCTTATGGTGAGCAGAGTGACTAATATATGTACCACAATTATGTAAAATAGCTGCCGTCCAGAGTAATTCTCGTTCTTCTTGATGCCAATCGTGGAGAAAGTCTTTAGTTTGATCGAAGAGATTCAGGGCAAATTGAGCAATTCTCTGGCTTGATTCGAGATTAACTTGATATTTTTTAGCAATTTTTAAAACATTACGGCTTCTGACTTCGCTTTGATATTTTAGGCGATTGTCTATAAAGCCATTGTTAATCATCCAGTCAACAATGATTCCTTCTCTCAAGGCTCTTTCACAGATAGTAATCGAGTCTAGCTTGAGCATTTTCATAGTTTCTAGCAGAATGATAGCTCCAGGTACAATAATTTCGGCTCGACGATCTGAAATTCCAGGTATATTAAACCTTTCTTCGTAGGTCATACCTGCTAGTTTGTCTACAATAGATTCTAGATCGTCACGACTTAGTTCATAGCCGTTTAAAGGGTTAGGAATTGTCCCTTGTTTTTCTAAAGCGTCAATTGCAGCAAGGGTTTCAATTGTGCCTGAAGTTCCAACTAAACAAGGATTTTCATTAAGTTGTAAATTAGCCCAAATCTCATCAGTAGATCGTTCTAACATACCCCTTACATAAGCATGAATAGTAGCTAATTCGCTCTTACTAATAGGATCGGTGGTGACAAATTCATGGCTTAAACGTACTGCACCAACTTTGGTACTACTCAGGAAACGGGGCTGCTTATTGTCTGCTAATATTAACTCTGTTGAACCTCCCCCAATATCAATAATTACATGAGAGCGATCTCCAAAATCCATTCCTGAAAGGACACCCAAATAAATACGTCGCGCTTCTTCTTGTCCTGAAATAAGATTAACTGTAATGCCCAGTTGTTTTTGGATCTGTCGTAAAAACTCCAAGCCGTTTTTGGCTTCTCTGGTAGCACTGGTAGCCACTGCAATAATCTGATTTACCTTGAGACTTTCTGCTAAGTCTTTGCAACGTTTTAAAGCAGCTAGAGAGCGTTCGATAGCTTCTGATGTTAGATTACCAGTTTTCGGATCGCGATCGCCTAATCTGACAGTATCTTTTTCTTTCGTAATAATAAAGAAAGCTGGTAAAGAGGGTTCAACCTCAACTACTACCATGTGAATTGAATTAGTACCGATGTCAATTGCAGCAATAGTTTGCTTTTGTTTTTTGGCTATTCCCTGACTGGTAGCAATTTCAGTATTCGGTTTGTATATCGAATCAACCATAAATATTATGTCAAAATAGCTTTACGATCCCTCATAAATAAGCATATAGTCTCACCTACCCATTAGAAAAGTAAAACCAGAATATTTAATATATTTATCTATTTAGTATCTTTTGTTGCAATGACTCAATCAACTATTAACGAACCTACATGGCAAAAAGTTATCCGCTTGTTACGCTGGGATAAACCTGCGGGCAGATTAATCTTAATGATACCTGCGTTATGGGCGGTATTTTTGTCAGCAGAGGGTAATCCTCCTATTCCTTTGGTGGGGGTGATGATTTTAGGAACATTGGCTACTAGCGCAGCAGGTTGTGTAGTCAACGATTTTTGGGATAAAGATCTCGATCCTCAAGTAGATCGCACAAAAAATCGTCCTTTGGCTTCCCGCGCCTTATCTGTCAGAGTAGGTATTGTCATCTTTGCAATTTCCCTTGCTTGTGCTGCGGTATTGGCTTTTTACCTCAATACTTTGAGTTTTTGGCTTTGTGTGGCTGCTGTTCCTTTTATTATTTGTTATCCCTTGGCAAAGCGAGTTTTTCCTGTACCTCAGTTAGTGCTATCTCTCTGTTGGGGTTTTGCCGTTTTAATCAGTTGGAGTGCGGTAACTGCTAATATTACCACTGCTACTTGGTTTCTGTGGGGGGCTACCGTAGCTTGGACTCTGGGTTTTGATACAGTATATGCGATGTCAGATCGCGAAGACGATCTCAAGGTAGGGATTAACTCCAGCGCGATCTTTTTTGGTAACTATGCAGCCGAAGCAGTAGGTTTCTTTTACGTCATCACATCGATTTTAATGGCTTATTTAGGACGTAGTTTAGCTTTAGAATTGCCTTTTTGGGCTTGTTTAGCGATCGCAAATGCTATCTGGATTTGGCAATATATTCTTTTACGCAATCCCGATTTACCTCGTTCTGAGTACGGTAACATCTTTAGTCAAAATGTGGCAATTGGATTTATTTTGCTCACAGGAATGATTTTAGGGTACTTAATTTAAGTATTCTGTCGCTATTTTTGAGATTTCAATAAAAATAAGGGCGTTTCGCGAAACGCCCCTATGATTAAATTATTATTTCGACGCATCGGACAAGCATTAAGGGTAGGGTGGGCATTGCCCACCCTACTTACATTCTTAGTTGATTTAGATAAAAGAAAAATAGTAGGACTTATAGAGAAAAGACGAGAAAAAGAGATTGTAGAATACCTAGAAGCTTGGGGAGAAGAGATTTTATCTCAAATAAAAGAAGTAAGTATAGACCTATGGAAATCTTATAAAAGTATTGCTGAAAAGTTAATGCCTCAAGCAAAAATAGTTGCCGATAGATTTCACGTTATGAAACAAGTAAATGATGAATTAGATGCTGCTAGAAGGAAAATTAAAAGGGAAACAGAAAAAATCAAAAGTAAATCAAAAAAAGAGACTATATTAGAGGGATTAAAAAAGAGCAAATATGTCTTGCTAAAAAATGAAGAAGATTTAAACGAAACTGAACAAGAGAAATTAAAGGAAGTCGAAAAAGTTGCTCCTATTTTAACTCAAATGCACGCTTTAAAAGAAGAATTAAGAGATATTTTTGAAACTAGTAAAGATTGGAGGGAGGGACTATTAGACATAGCAGATTGGTTAAAAGATGTCTCTAAATATTTTCCTAAAAGCTTCGGAACAATAAGAAGATGGATTGGTGAAATTATTGCTTATTTTGACGAGAGAACTACACAAGGAGTAGTTGAAGGAATTAATAATAAACTTAAGTTGATAAAAAGAAGAGCATATGGCTTTAGAAATTTTGATAATTTTCGACTAAGAAGTTTCTTGACTTGGGACTTTACAAGTTAGTTTTACAAGTAAAGTTCGGGAGAATCAAAAAAACTTCTGGGTCTTCGTCTTCTAGTGCTGCATTGAGATATTCTTTAGCTTCGATAGGGTCAGTTAGAGCTTTTAATAAATATTTTTTGTAACTTCTAATCTTATTCGTTACCATGTTATTTTTTTATAATTTTTCTAACAATCGAGTAGTTAAAATTTCATTTTCTGCTAAAGCTTTTATCGCTGATTTAGGAACTGTAACTACTGCAATAGATTGTCCTATTGCATTAAATACCTCTAACACACATCCTAATTCGCCATCTTGTGGATGGGGAATAAAATCAATTAAAGTAGTTATATCTCCTTTTTTCAGATTGTCTTCTGGAATATCTATTTTTAAAGCTACTTCTGTATAAAGTTCTAAATTCATAGTATTATAAATCTCCAGGTTTCAAAGTTATAAATTGAAATTTATTATCGCTTTTTCGTCTGAGCCAAATTGTAACTACTGATAAATTAATACCGTTAACTCCTTGTAACTCTCCATAGACATTATAAAAAATTCCATATTCATTAGTTCTATCTTCTATTGCTTCAGTTTCTCGATTAATCTGTAAAATAGCTTCTTTTAAAATTTGCCAATTTTCTATAGTATAGCCAGCTTGTGCTAAAAACTGTGATTTATCATTTCGAGGTTTAAACACTAATAAGTATTTAGTAAGTTTAGATTCTGAAATAATTGCATCAATGGGGACTTGCATTATTTTAGTTTATTGTTTGATTTTTTTCGATTTTGAGTTTGACTTCAATAATAAATTTGGGAATTATACTATAGTAGTAACTAGATACAAATATGGATTATTTATATTCTCGAAATCCAAAATTTACTTACGAAAATATTATTACTGACTGTCCCTACTGTAGCAGCAAAAATATTTATAATCGTATAACTGATTTACAAACAATAGAATCTATTAGTTTTAAAACTGTGGAGTGCAATAAATGTAATCTAAAATTTAATATTAATGGTGATTCTATAGGAGAGGCTTATGAATACCTCATTTATGATGTATATCTTATAAAAGAGCAGAAACGGTATATGTACTGTATTCTCAATTTAGCTCAAGCACTAGAATTATTCTTGTTTTATAGTATTAAGACCAAATTGCTATTTTTACCATATAAAACTAGACTTATTAATACTCAATCTGATTTTAACTTGATTTCAAGCTTGTTATCGGAAAATATGGAAAAATACACTTTTTCCCATTTAAGAAATATTTTTTTCGATCTTTATATCAATCAAAACTCTCTACAAACAATTGAAAATGTTAAGCAATATCTTGATAAAAACTCATTGAACAAAGTGAAATCAATAGATATACAAAATTGGAGTAGCCCAATTAATAACATAGAAAATCAACGACTAAGAGATTTATTTTGCAAATTGCTAAACACCAAAGTCCCTAATTTAAGAAATCAAGTTGTTCATAAATACTCTTATAGACCTAGTTTAAGTGAAGTGGAAAAATGTATTTCTGAAACGAGAGATATTGTTTTTAGGTTAAGAAACCATTTACAAATTAAAAATCATAGCTTCTATATAAACAATAGAATATAAGTAAAAATGGGTGATTAGCAAATCACCCTTATATAATTCAGAAGTTATGTCACTAAACTTGCGCTTCTTCTTTAACTAACTTTTCCCATCCCAACTCTTTCAGGTTATTATTTCGACGCATAGGACGAGTTGCTAACTCTAAAATATCTCTAGCATTAGTAAAACCGTGAATCTGGGCAAAAGTAAACTCCACAGACCATTTGGTGTTAATACCTCTAGCTTCCAAGGGGTTAGCGTGTGCCATTCCAGTAATAACTAAATCTGGTTGTAACTCTTTGATACGTTGCAATTGATTATAGTTGTCGGGTTTCTCAACGATATTAGGAAGTGCTACACCCATTTCGTTACAGGTTTTTTCTAGCAACTCTAATTCTGCTTTTTGGTAACGTTTATCCATGTAGGGGATGCCAATTTCAGGACAAGTCATACCGCAACGGATGAGGAATCTTGCGAGGGAAACTTCTAATAGGTTGTCACCCATGAAGAAAACGGACTTACCGCGTATTAATTTGATGTAATCTTCTAGGTTTTCCCAGATTTGGGCTTCTCTTTCCTCTAATCCTTGGGGTTCTATGTTGAGTACAGAACAGATTTTTTCAATCCAAGCGCGAGTACCATCGGGACCTATGGGGAAGGGTGCGCCGATGAGTTTGGTTTTACGACGACGCATTAAAGTGGTAGCGGTACGGGATAGGAAAGGATTAACACCGCAAGTATAGTAACCTTCTTCGATGACTGGTAATTCGGTGAAGCGTTTGGAAGGAAGCCAACCCGCTACTTTAATGCCTTGTTTTTTCAGTTCTAAAGTAAGGTTAGTTACAACAGGGTCGGGTAATGAACCGAATAATACTAAAGGAGTATGATCTTTGTATTCTGCTTCTGTTTGTTTAACTTCTTCTTTTTTCTTACCGAAGTTCATTAATTTAGAAATAGCGTTGCGCTCTTCTTTTTCTGCTTCTGCTTTGGGTGCTTCTTTGGGACACTTGTGAGCCATTGCAGCGAGTACGGTGTCTTCTCCTTGGGTAAAGGCGTAATCTAAGCCGTTAGCACGAGCAGTAACAATAGGAATACCGATTTCTGCTTCTAATTTGGGTGCTAGACCCTCTAAATCCATTTTAATGATTTCGGTGGTACAAGTACCAATCCATACTATAACAGAAGGATTGCGATCGCGTTTAATCTGCAAACATAATCTTTTTAATTCTTCGTAGTCACTTAATTTGGCTGAAATATCCCCTTCTTCTAATTCCGCCATTGCGTAGCGAGGTTCGGCGAAAATCATTACTCCCATGGCATTTTGTAGGAAGTAACCACAGGTTTTTGTACCAATTACTAAAAAGAAACTATCTTCAATCTTTTGATATAGCCATGCTACACAGCTAATAGGACAAAAGGTATGATAGTTTCCTGTTTCACACTCAAAGTTTAATGCGCTTGGTGTTTGGTTGGGTGTAATGGTCATGTTTTTATCTCTTCTCTGATTTTGTCTAAGTATTGAGATTCTGTATTTATTTGTTGTTGTGATTGTTGTAGAGAACGGTTTTTCAGTTCAATTTCTGGGTCGAAGTCTAAATCTAATTGCTTAAGATAGGTATCAGGTGATCCTGGTACTAAAGTAAATAGTCCTTTAATTTGTGGTTCTAAGATGCTAAGTACTCCAAACATGAAGCAATCATCCAAACGACTAGGACTATAATCGGTGTATCCTAATTGTTCTAATTCTTCTTCTTCATAAGAACTAACACGGTCGTACCAATTTCCACTTTCATTCATTAAGGCTTGTAACCAATGACGATTTGCTTGATAGTAATCTAGCCACTTGTCTTTTAGAACAGCTTTGAATTGTTCGGGTTGTTCAAGGAAATTAATCATGTTTTTTCTGGAAGCCATAAATCGTTGTACAAATCTATTTTTCCCAGAAAGCGACCTAAAATTTTCAAAATAAATCGTTATTGTAGGGTGGGCAATGCCCACCCTACTACTACGGGATCAAACCATCATCAAATCTAATTCGTCTTCTTCTTCTTTTGGCTTAGTAGGATTGAGATAGAAATCAGATAGTAAACTAAATAATTCTCTGTCTTGGGATTCGTTGGGTACAACTCCTTCTGGTTGTGCCAAAATTTGATCGGCAATGTTGAGATAGTAGTCACAAACAAAGCTTAAAGAGGGATCGCTTTCAGCCATTTCAAAGAGAGTTTTACCTTTAACTCTAGATACTCTGATGTCTTCAATTAAGGGTAAGATTTCCAACACTGGCATGGGAACATGAGAGATATATTTATCAATTAAGTCTCGTTTCGATGTTCTGTTACCAATTAAACCTGCAAGGCGTAAGGAGTGGGTGCGAGCTTTTTCTCTTACTGATGCTGCAATACGATTCGCTGCAAATAAAGCATCAAAGCCATTATCAGTCACGATTAAACAGTAGTCTGCATAGTTAAGGGGTGCAGCAAAACCACCGCAAACAACGTCACCTAAGACATCAAAGAGAATGACATCGTATTCGTCAAAAGCGTTTAATTCTTTGAGGAGTTTAACTGTTTCCCCGACAACGTAACCACCGCAACCAGCACCCGCAGGAGGTCCTCCAGCTTCAACGCAGCTTACGCCACCATAGCCTGTATAGATAACATCTTCGGGCCAAATATCTTCGTAGTGGAAGTCTTTTTCCTGTAGAGTATCGATGATAGTAGGAATTAAAAAGCCTGTAAGGGTGAATGTGCTATCGTGCTTAGGGTCACAGCCAATTTGTAAGACTTTTTTGCCTCTTTTGGCTAAAGCTGCGGAAATATTACAGCTAGTTGTAGATTTACCAATTCCGCCTTTACCGTATACAGCTAATCTTATTTGTCCCACGTTTTTTATCCTCTTTTTAATCCCCTCTTGTTATCTGAGGGAAATTTCTTTGCTTTTATTATTTACTTATTAATAGCGAAAAATAAAGAGTCAGTGAGATTAAAAATAAAAGTTAATTAGATTATGTAGGCTTTATAAGTATTATTGCTGTTTAAAGTACTTTTAAAATCAATATGAATTGTAAAAAAAACTAAAAATAAGATTTTATGCTTTTTATTTTAATAAATAAAAACAATAAACAATATTAATCTTGAGAAATTGTAGAGCGATCGCAAGTAAGTATTTATGCTGAAAATTTACACTCAAAAGTTGCTAAAATACCGATATATGAGTATTTCAGGAAAAATAAAACAGAAATTTAAAAAATAGCGATGGTAGAATGCGATCTTTAAGTAGAGCGATCGTTTTTTTTGTAAATTAAAAATAATTTATTGTCTTTGTACTGGAATTATGAGAATTTGCTTGATTTGCAGGATTAAATGATTAGTAGAGTACTGAGAGTGACTAGTGACTATAGTCGTTCCAATTAATTTCCTTACGTTGTTAAACATTGGTAAAAGGATGCCTATCACGGATACCGCTTCCGCCTTAGGACTCGGCTTCGCCGTCGCGCGACCATCGGTGAGTCCTTTAGGGCATAAAGGATAAAAAGTAGTACTGAGTAACTTGTGGTTTCTATTTGAAATTACTATAATTTTAATTCAACCAATGAGTCCTACAGATAGCCACGTCCTGTATATGCCGTAATCCTTTAAATCGCGATCTATTATGCGGTGGGAAGACAAAAACGAAAGACACTTCCTTTACCCAAAATGCTACTTACTTGAATTTTTCCACCTTGCAACTCCACTAAACGGCGCACAATTGCCAGACCGATACCTGTTCCCCCCGAATTACTACAACGAGAGCGATCTGCACGCCAGAAACGTTCAAAAATATAGGGTAAATCTTCATGTGCAATACCAATACCCGTATCTTTGACCTCAATCCAAATTTGGTTATTGGCTTTTTCTGCTTTAACGGTAATCGAGCCAGTTTTGGTGTAGCGTACTGCATTACCTAATAAGTTAACTAAAATTTGTTCTGTGCGATCGATATCGGCTAACGCTGGAGGTAATTCTTTGGGATATATCAGCTTGATGGTGGGACCTTCTTCTAACAGTTGATCTTGAAAGCGTTCGACGAGAGACTTCAACAATGGCATCAAATTAACAGCTTGCAAATTAATAGAAAGATAACCTGCTTCAGCTTGGGAGAGTTGTTGCAGATCGCTAATTAGTCTTTCTAAGCGTCTGGTTTCTCTAACTAACCTGAGATATAACTCTGGCGAGCCTTCGATTTTGCCGTCGGCTAACTCTTCAAGATAACCACGCATCACAGTTAAAGGGGTGCGTAATTCGTGGGTTAAGTCACTAATTAAATCCCGTCGTCTTGTTTCTACATCGCCTAAGCTACTCGCCATCGAATTAAAACTAACCCCTAATTGATTTAATTCGGGTATTTCACTCTCAGGCATTCTTTCCCCCAAATCTCCTGCTGCAAACTGCTGAACGATTTGTTTCATTTGTTTGAGAGGTTTCATAATTCTTTTTGATGCCACATAACTAATGCCTCCTGCTGCGGTTGCTCCCAAAACTAAAGACCACAATGCACCAATATTCCAAGCAATGTTAAAGCCGTCTACTAAATAGGTACGAGCCGAGCGCACTGTAAAAAGACCTCTTTTTTCTAGTTGTTCGAGACGCAGTACAAACATCCGAGGTGAAGAAACTTTAGCAGCGATCGCAAAACAGCCTAGACCCACGATCATTACTAACAGATGAGAAATAAATAATCGTGTTCCTAGACTGGGTTTGGACATCAATTTTAGCTAACTATTGAGACTCTTACTCAAAAATAGCAGGTTTGCGTTCATCACCGCTAGAATCGGTTGAGCCACTGGGAGAAACCGCATTATTTTTGAGCTTTGTTCCCGTACCACCATCGGCGGGATCGAGGAAAGGACGTAAATTAATTTTATCAGGAGAACTAGAATTACCAGGCTGATCCCCTCCAATTATATTGCCAATTTCACCAAGAATATCTTGCCCATTATTGTCGTCTCCGTAGGTATAAACCCCTTGAGTTTGCTGTCCATCATCAGCAATTAACAAATTTTCAAATACCAAATCTCTGGTAACTTGGGGGTCTTGACCAGGAGGTACCGTTAAAACGATGCGACAATCTGTAGGATCGATTTGAGTCGTGACACAAACAGTATCATAGCCATTTTCTACTCCTGTAGACATTTCCAATAAACCATCATCGCGATAGGATTCGAGACGGCTAGTAATTTCATTGCAGCGTCTTTCAGGAGTCCAATTTCCTCCTAGCTGACTGGGAATTGCCCAAGGGTAAGAATCGCTACCCCGACTTTCAGGGTTATACATTACAGTATATTCCCCATTTATATAATCGCAGGTAAAGCGGGTATCGCTACTAGTGGTAGTGGTAGTGGTAGTGGAACTATTGCGATCGCTCGTTCTATTGCCAGAATTGTTAGAATCGGAATCGATAATTACGTCTGGAGGTTGAGAACTATTTTGGCTCACTACTTGTATTAGCTGTTGCCAATTATTTTGTGCAGGGTTCTTTTCATTTGATAGGGGACTGGCATAAACATGACCCCCACTAACAGTCATTAAACCAGTAATTAATGTGGTTTTTACCCAAGACATATATAATTTGCGATTTGTAAATTGTAATGACATGACGATATTGAGTTCTTGAAGATTCCTAGTTAATGCTGTGTATCTATATTAATTGGAGGTAATAAAGTAAAAGCATTTTATGTCTTCGTTCCTTATTCCTCGTTCTTCATGGCTTCTTTGACGGTAGAGAAAGATAAATGTTTCTTTCTGCGGATCTAAAGATAATAGTTGCTTTTTTAATGGTAGCTACAGCGAGTAGGTTACTGAATCCACACCAAGAGAGATTCTGGAGCAAAAGATCGTAGTCAGGTTAGGGTTGCGGTTCAACTCTCAAAATAGCTTTTAACCGCAACAATAATAGTAATCAAATTGATACTTTCCCAATATTTACTGTACCATGTTAGATATTATTAATAATAAACAAAAAAAGATTTTTAATCATAGCTTGAAATCATTTATTTTCAAGTTAGGCTTTATGCTAACCCTTAGTAATTTTACTGCACCTAAAGTATTAGCTGCGGAAGAAATTTCTGTAAATTATGGCCCTTTAGAATTCTCTCTTTCAGTGGAATCTTTAAGAGTTTATGCTCAAGAAGGGAAAATGACAGGAGAACTAGCTGATTACGCAGATTTATTAACTAAAGAACAGTTAGAAACTTTACGATTTGGCTTATCAAGAAAAGCGGATATTCAACCCTTATCTGTTGCGCAATTTTTCTATTCTTATCAAGGAGAAAGAATTTTAGAAAGAGTAGGGCAAATTGTGAGAACTAGGGCAGGACAATCAGGTTTTTACGCAATTCGCTCCGCATTAATTTTAGCAGCAGCATCCGAAGAAGGTTTAACCCCTTTAAATTTTTTAAAAACTTTTCCTACTTCAGAAATAACAATTGATTCAGAACAAGGGTTGGAAATTATTAAGGAATTAAGTAAGGTTATTCAAACTGCCGAACAAGCGATCGCAGAAGTTGAAGACAATTTTTTAACTGAAATAATAACAGAAAACAAGTCTTTTCCAGAAGGAATTAACGGTGTAGGAAGATTTTCTTATCAAACAGAAAACTTGATTCTGAGAGATAACCAACGTCAGCGTACCTTTCCTGTAGATTTATATTTACCAAAGCAAACTATTAACAATCAACCTTTATCTTTAGTTGTTATTTCCCACGGTTTAGGTAGCGATCGCTCTACTTTTGCCTACTTTGCACGCTATTTAGCTTCCTATGGTTTTGCGGTGGCTGTCCCAGAACATCCAGGGAGTAATGCATCTCAAATTCAAAACTTATTAGAGGGTTTTGCTAACGATGTTACTCCTCCTGAAGAGTTTATTAACCGTCCTCTGGATATTACCTATTTATTAGACCAAATTGAAGCCCGATATAGCTCGCAAATTAATACTAAAGATGTCGGTATTATTGGTCAATCTTTTGGTGCTTATACGGCTCTTGCTTTAGCAGGTGCCGAGCTAAACTTTGCTACTTTAAACACAGCTTGTCAAGCTTTAGATAGCTCTTTTAATGTTTCTTTATTCCTACAATGTTTGGCATTAGAATTACCACCAGAAACAACTCCTACTAATTTAAAAGACCCCAGAATTACATCGGCGATCGCTATCAATCCTCTCACCAGCGCGATTTTTGGTCAAAAAGGCATGAGTAAGATTGATATTCCGACTATGTTAGTTTCTGGTAGTGCCGATCCTGTAACTCCTGCTTTACCAGAACAAATTAGACCTTTTACTTGGCTCAACGTTCCTGAAAAGTATTTAGTCTTGATGAAGGAGGGTACTCATTTTTCCACTCTCAATGAATCTAGTGGTAGTATTCCGATTCCTGAAACTGCTATCGGCCCCGATCCTAAAATAGGGCAAAATTATATCAAACAATTAGGCTTACTCTTTTTTAGCGATCGCTATTCTGCCGAAACTCCTGATTTTGGCTGTCTCTGTGCTGGTTATGCAGCCAGTATCACTCAACCTGCTATGCCTCTTAGCCTAATAACACAATTGAATGAAACAAAACTAGAATTACTTGTTACTCCATAAAACATCTACTATTCAATCCATAGTAGATTCGAGCCACTACAGATTGAATATTCATTAATCTTTGGTCAACAAGAAACTCATACCGAGCGCAAAGATATTAAATGATAAATGTTAGAGAACTCCTGCATTACTCAAGCCAAGAATCATTCCTGCACCAAGAATATGACCAAAGCTAGTAGTTGCTAATAATTCAGGAACTCCAAAATTATCCCATACTTCAGCTTTTGGCACTGGTAAATCGGGTCCTTGTCCTGATTTTTGAATTGCATAACGACCAACAGCGATCGAAAATAGATTACACATAATCATTACCAATGCTACAGAAGGATTCCAATCGATAGTGGAGGGAGTATACTGTAGAGCAAATACTACATTT
>NZ_LR213873.1 GCF_900659865.1 Hyella patelloides LEGE 07179 | reverse complement strand
ATTCAACGGATTATTGATTTCTGTCCATCACTGGAGACTTTCTGGATATTTATGACTGTCGATCTTCGTCTTTTCTTCGTCCGTTTTTTGATTACTTTATATTACACTTTGACGTGCGGAAGGTGGGTTGTACATTAATGAAGTGTCCTCACATTCATCTTTCCCCCCCCGCTCCCCTGCTTCCCCTGCTCCCTCTGCTATGCCAAAATACACAATTAATTATGCCCAGGTACTTAGCGGTGTGCTTGACCAAAAAAAACGAGTAGTCTACAAGAACTACTCGAAATAATTAGAACCAACAACTTTTTACTAATAATCAGAATTGATTTAAGGTTTACAAACTTAACTGATTATTGTGCTACAACATTTTGTTCAGACCAATAATCAAGAGAATTGCTGATGGAATCACGTGTGGGGCGACGACTACGGGCTGTAGTAAAATCATCTGCATTACTGATTAAGCCCGATAAATTGCTCACAGTGACACAGCTAGGGGCAAACAAGAAAATATTATCTCCCACTCTCTCATAGTGACCATCCATAGCGTAAGTACCCCCAGCCACAAAATCTACCGATCTTTGAGCTTTTTCGGGATCCATGTTTTCTAAATTCAAGACTACAGATTTGCGATCGCGTAACGCATCAATTACTTTAGGCATATCATCAAAAGACTTGGGTTCAATAACCATTACTTCTGTCTTTTCGTTATTAATGCCTCGCATTTCTATTACATTATTATCCTTCATCGATTTTTTCTGTTTAGCGGAAAATTTTTGGCGATCTCTGTATTGGTTAGTATCTAGGTTATTTTTTGGTGAAAACTGAGATTCATCTTCTTCATCAAAAGATTCTGCTTCGTCTCCTACTTCTACATAATCATAATCATCATCTTCTTCTGGTCTCACAAGTTTTTTAAAGAAATTAGTTACAGACATAATTAATTGCTCACTATTTATTGGTAATTGGTAAATGTGCCAACCCAGGAATTTCGGCTTTAGACTATCTTCATAAAACGTGGTCGCTATTGAGATTACAATCAGAAAAAGATAGTTCGATCGATAATTATTCCTTGGGGATGTAATCGTTATCTTTTTTCCAAGTTGTATTTATCTCATAGCTCAACCCACTAGCAATAAATACTTATTGCCATAAATTACAGTAGTCTTTAGCCTGGTTTTTTCGAGTTAGGTAATAATCACGGTTGGCAATACGATTCTACTTTGGTAAATAACCAAAAAGAATTAAACAACTTGGTTATAGTTGTTTTTTAAAAAAAACAACAGCTTTCTTGATGTTTTCTTCATAAAAAGTAACATAATCACTAGTTAGTTTAAGGATTAGATACAATCTAATTTGCTAATTAGAGCCAAAAATAATTCTTCCTGGGCGAATCATCGTTGCACCCGCTCGAACAGCAAGTTTATAATCTCCAGACATTCCCATAGATAGCTCTTCCATTTTCAAAAAAGACCAGGATTGCTGCTGGATTTGGTCAGCTAAAGATTTTACTGATTGAAAAGCCGACAAAGTTTGTTCGGCAGATAAGCCCCAAGGAAGAATTGTCATTAAACCACGAATTTGTAAATGTTCACAACGATCCAATACAGGTAGATCCGCTAATAATTCTGAGGGATGCCAACCATACTTATCAGGATCGCTTAATACTTTAACCTGTAAACATACTTTTGGCGACAAACCTAACTCTGCGGATAAGCGATCTAGACGTTGAGCAAGCTTTAGGCTATCTACAGAGTGAATCCAATCAAAATGAGTAATAATTTTTTTGGCTTTTTTTGACTGTATGTGACCGATAAAATGCCAGCAAATATCAGATAAATCTTGAAGTTTTTCTTGTTTGCTCAAAGCATCTTGAAGACGATTTTCGGCAAAGTCTCTCACTCCAGTTGTATAAGCAGTACGAATTGCAGCAGGAGAAGCTTGCTTACTAACCGCGATTAAACGAGTTGTAGAAGGAATTTCTTGTTTAATCCGATCTATATTGTCGCAGATCGCATTTGTCATCTTTTACCTCCGTGGAGACTTTTGGTTCTGCCGATGGAAGGAAACGGCTCAAGTTGAAGAGGTTCGATGCCTCGGTCAACTTGCCAATACACTTGCACGATGAGATAATCAACTCTAATTAGCAACGGTGCGCGTTCCTTGGCGGATGGAGCATCCGCAGGGTCGCACCGCAAGTCGCAAAAACTTTTAAATTGCGGGTGAGACTCCCAGTAATCGGACACTCTAGTTAAAAGGTAGGCTGAGGAAAACTCAGACTCGGTGTTCAGCACTCTAGACCTAGCCTTTACAAGTAAAGCGTTTAAAAATAGTGAAACAAAACAGATAGACATAGCTAATAATATCTCAAGTAAAAGTATGCTCAGACCTCTGAAGAGAGGCGAGAGAGTAGTGTGTGTTTGGCGCACCGTGGGTGCTGGCATAGCGTCCAGGCTCGTAGACAACGGTTTACCGTAAGTCCCTCCCAGAATCCCTCGCGGGACGCGATGGGAGTCGTCAAAACTGAATAAATAATTGGGTAAAATTAAGTATAAATAAAGGGCGTTGCTGGTTGAAGTAATGACCGCGAGATTCAGCGTCTATCGCGGACGATGCGTCTATCGCGGACGACACGTCCTAAAGGATACCGCTCCGCACGACGCGAAGCTAGTCCTTTAGGATAAAGTTAGTCCTTTAGGATACACCGAAGGGATAAGGTTTCCCAGGGGCTGTGGTCGGACATATAATTATAAATTCCTAGTTTTCAACTAGATGGGGTTTCTTTACTGAAAAGTGCGCTGATAAACTGCTTGTAATTCCTGATAATCTTTAACATTACTATGGCTGCGTAATTGACGTATGCGATTTTCTACTAATAAACGAGCATCAGAACGACTAATAGGATCGAATGTAAACCTATCAGCATTCACCGTTACCAAAAAAAACAAACGCTGTGCATAAAGGGTAGTAAAAATATTTTGGTTTTCTTTGACTTGGCAAATTCGATACAAAAGTCCAAAAGAAGGGTGATTGAGATAAGTTTCGCTTCTCTGATTATCCACTGACTAATTATTTTTTATATTTGTTTGGTGATTAACAGTAGGAAATATTTCCTAATTATAGTAGCTGGAGGTTACAGGAAAATCCATCACACTATTGATGTTAAGGCTTTTTTCCCGATCGCGATCATAAAGGTTATAACATTCTGGCATTTTTTGCTCATTAGTCTGCTTTGTTTTAAGCATAATTTTAGATCGAAATTTTTAAAAAACTATATGTAGGGTAAGAAAAGCTTAATATTCGAGATTAAACACTATATATAAGGAAAGTTGAGTTATATTATATATCCAAGCTATTTAACGATCTTGAGTTTAAGTTTCTATGCAGCAAATCCAAGCCCTAACAACGATTCCGTTTTCTCTTGTTGAAACAGAAAATGATATCCAAGTTATCCGCAGAGATGGTTCAACTACACCTCTTAATATTGCCAAGATTCGCTCTGTGGTGGAGTGGGCTTGTGAAAAGCAAGATGTTAACCCAATTACCTTAGAGGCTGGTTTAACCACTAGATTAAAAAATGGCGTGACTACCAGAGAAATTCAAGATAATTTGATAGATTGCGCGCTATCGATGTGTAGCCCTGATGAACCTGCATGGCGTTACGTGGCGGGGCGGTTACATATCTGGAGTTTGTGGAAAGATATTCAAGTTAGTCGTGGTTATGGCTACGAAAATTATGCTAAAACAGTACAGTTTCAGGTAGAGGCGGGAAAATACGATCGCGCCCTAACCTTAAAATACTCTCCTCAAGAATTGGCGATCGCAGGTAATTGGCTTAACCCACAGTGGGATAAAGATTATGATTACGCAGGGGCGATATTACTGACAAAAAGATACTTATTAGATGATGAGTTACCCCAAGAAGCGTTTTTGACTTGTGCTTTGTTATTGGCTCAGTTAGAAGCACCCGGTAAAAGATTAGATGTGGCAAAACAGTTTTATGAAGCGATAGCGAGACGTAAAATATCTTTAGCAACTCCCATACTGGCTAATTTAAGAATTCCCGATGGCTCTTTAAGTAGTTGTTTCATTATTGCCATGGATGACAACTTAGAGAGTATTTTTAGTGAAGTTACCAACACAGCCAGGATTTCCAAGAATGGTGGTGGAGTAGGGGTAAATGTCTCTCGGATTCGTGCTACTGGTAGCTGGGTGATGGGTAAGGATAAAGCTAGTGGCGGAATTGTACCCTGGATTAAATTACTTAATGATACAGCGATCGCAGTTAACCAAGGGGGAAGAAGAGCAGGTGCGGTAACGATTGGCGTAGATGTTTGGCATTTGGATGTACCTGAATTTCTGGAAATGCAAACCGAAAACGGCGATCAACGACGTAAAGCTTATGATGTGTTTCCTCAGTTAATTATTCCCGATGAATTTATGCGTCGGGTAGAAAAGAAACAGGATTGGATATTAGTCGATCCGTATGAAGTAAAAGAACAATTAGGCATTACTTTAGCCGAACTTTGGGGAGAAGATTTTGAAACTGCTTACGCTCAGATAGAAGCCGAATTGGACGAGCGACCCCGCGACGACGAAAGTCGCAAGGGAACGCGCGAGGGTAAAATTACTCTCTACAAAAAAGTTAACGCTCGCGAGCTATTTAAAGAGATAATGCGCTCTCAGGTTGAAACAGGAATGCCTTATTTAGCTTTTAAAGATACGATCAATCGGGCAAATCCCAACAAACACGAAGGCTATATCCCTGGAGTAAATTTATGTTGTGAGAGTTTCTCCAATGTTAAACCAGGAGTAGAAGGACATTCTTGTAACTTAGTATCTCTCAACCTAGCCAATCTAGAAGACGCAGAAATAGCTCATATCTGTAACCTAGCTGTCAGAATCCTTGATAATACTATTGATATTACTACTCCTCCCTTTGCAGCAAGTAAGGCACACAACGACAAATATCGTACTATTGGTGTGGGTGCAATGGGATTAGCTGACTGGTTAGCCAAACGTAGCAAAACCTATCTAGATTTATCAATCATTGGCAATCTATTTGAAGAAATTGGTTACTGGTGTACCTATGCATCAATGGAATTAGCTCAAGATAGAGGAGCTTATGCAGCTTTTGAAGGTAGTGAATGGAGTAAAGGCAAACTAATCGGTGCTAAACCCGTGGAATGGTTTCTCAAATATGCCCAAAACAAAGAGCGTTGGGTGCAATTATCCGAAGATATTAAACAACACGGGATTCGTAATTCCCATATTACAGCGATCGCTCCTAATACTTCATCTTCTTTAGTACAGGGTTGTACTGCTAGTGTTCTGCCAGTTTACAGCAAATTTTTCTACGATAAGTGGGCAAAAGGCACAGTACCCATTGCACCACCCTTTATCGATGATTGTTTTTGGTACTACCACGAAAATAAAACCCTCGATCAAAAAGTTGTTATTAAAGCAGTAGCCAAAATTCAACAATGGATTGATACAGGTATCTCAATGGAGTTACTTTTTAATCTCAATCAAGGCGTATATTTCCCCAATGAGCCAGAAAGAAGCCTTAAAGCCAAAGATATCTTTGAAACTCTGATAATGGCATGGCAAGAAGGTTGTAAAGCGGTTTATTACATCCGCACTGTGCAAAAAGATGATTTTAAAGAATCCAGCGATGGTTGTGTAGCTTGCGCTAATTAGTTTCAGTTAACAGTAGCTAATTAATCTCCTGTAGGGTGAGGCATTGCCCACCTTACTACACGTTGTTTTTTTAGAAATCTAGAAAATCATAGATATCATGAATTCTTTTCAATTATTAAATGATATTGAGTCTATTCAAGAATATTTAAACTCCAATGAGATTACTTGTTTAGAAGATATTGCAGAAGAAATAGTCAGTTATCGAAACAGTACAAAAGAATTTATTCAAAGTGTACTAGTAACCAACAATACTGATATTTTTACTCGAAATCGTCATTCTTTTTTATCAGTAATAAATGAATTGTCAGCAAGACTTAAAAGCATAGAAATTAGCAAATTTTTCTTTTTCATGGAAAACATTTATATACAGATAGAGAAAATAGATAATGAACATAATTTAAAAATAAAATAAAATATTAATATTAATAATTTTAAAAAACTTGTCAATCAGTTTAAAGAAAGCTATGAAAATTTTCTTAGAGATAACTATTCAACAAGTACTATAATAGAGCTAATTTTTCAATCAAAAGATATCGTTAATTCAATTCAGATAATTAAGAGATTTATTACAAGTCATTAAGAGAAATTTGCAGCTTGAATATGACAAAAATGGCTTAAACGAAGAATTAACTTTATTATTGGAATCAGAGCATAGTCTTCAAAAATTTATTGATAAGCTTCAATATATAAAAAACCTGTATTCTGAACTATGTTATTTGTTTCAAGTTTCTGATAATGAATATCCTTTAAAAATTGTTAAAATGGAATCAGGAAGTTTATTTGCTAAAGTTTTCGGAGAAGCTAAAGTTATTAAAACTTTATCAATTTGGATAGAAAATACAGTGTCATATTTTCATAGAAATTATACAAATGAAGGTCAAATAAAATCTATTACCCATAAGCTTGAAGTTATAGAAAATTTATTGGAGACTACTAAAAAGTTAGAAGAAGCAGGGATTGATACGACAAAAAACAAAGAAGCTTTACAAAAATCAAGTCTTATAATAGCAAGAGAACTCAACCTGCTATTAGGAGGAGAACCCTGTATTACTATCAACGATCATAAGCACTCTATCACAGCAGAACTACAACAAAAGTATTTAGAAGAAAGTAAAACACACTTTCTTATTGCATCACAAGAAGAATCAGAAGATAATGATTAGTGCTTGGTCATCTTTAGCAAATAAAATAGTTGCACCTCATACAGAGGAAGAATACAAAACAACTGGTTAAAGTACTTGACAACCTAATTGATGAAGTAGGGAAAAATGACTCTCATCCTTTAGTTTCTTTGATGTAAGTTATTGAAAGATTAATTAAAAACTACGAAAATCAATATGTACCAGAGTTAAATGAGTAGTAATAATTTATGATAATAATATTGCTATTGTGATCAATTCTAATAGAAGATGAAATTTCATCTAAACCTTTAACAGAAATGACTAAAGTAGAATTAAAGCAATATCTTTCCAAAAATAGAAATCAAGAAAAATGAAACACGATAAAAAAGTAGCAAAATGACTGACTGGATATTGCCACATAAATATAGTTTTGAAGGACAGCAAATCAGCTACGATATTCAAGGTCATGTTTCGCCTCTAGTTCTTGTTCATGGCACGCCTTGGTCATCGTTTAATTGGCGACATATTATTCCGCGATTAACAGAAACTTATACGGTTTATTTTTATGACTTATTAGGTTATGGACAATCAACAAAAAAAGATGGTCAAAATGTTTCTTTGGGTATACAAAATAGAGTTTTAGCAAGTCTTTTAGATCATTGGCAACTCAATAGTCCTATTATCATCGGTCATGATTTTGGGGGAACAACTGTTTTACGAACTCATCTTATAGAAAAGAGGGATTTTGCAAAAATTATTGTTGTCGATCCTGTAGCATTATCACCTTGGGGTTCTTCATTCTTTATCCACGTCAGAGAACATGAGGCTGCATTTAGAGGAATGCCAGATTACATTCACGAAGCCATAGTGACTGCTTATGTCAAAGGTGCAGTGCATCATCCTATGCCAGAGGAAACGCTGAAAGGTATATTAAAACCTTGGTTGGGCGAGGTAGGAAAAGCTGCATTTTATCGTCAAATAGCCCAAGCAAATAGTAGATTTACTGATGAAATTGAACCGAAATACCAAGATTTAAAATGCTCCGTGCTAATTATATGGGGTGAAGGCGATCGATGGATACCAATTGAGACAGGAGAACGATTACATCAAGCGATATCGGGTTCAAAATTTAAGTCTATTTCAAATGCAGGTCATTTGGTGCAAGAAGACAACCCCGCGAATTTATTGGAAGCTATTATAGAGTTTCTGTCGTCTTGACTGGATACTTTTGGTATCTATTAAGTCTTCTGTTAAACCGATATGAGAAGCAAATTTCATGATTATTTTTGATTTAATTTAAAAAATTTGGCGATCGCAATATCTGGTTGAAATCAATTACAATTGATCGAGTAAAGGCTCGACCACCTCTTTGGTTTCTTTACTACTAACTACTGGAACAATCTCAAAAGTCGCACCTGAACCACGCCACTTCAAAATCCATTCTTGAAGCAAACGCAGATCGTCACATTCCATTAGCTGAAAACATCTACTAAAATTTGGTTCTACCCAGCTATCAATATATTTAAGACCTTCGGGAAACATTCTGCCTTCATCGCGAACACGTTTGTAAATTGGCACCATATCATTGTCTTTGAAACGTTCAACAATCATGAACAACATTTACATAGTCCTTTTAAATCGGTATATTCTATTTGAGAATACTCAAATTTAGTAAATCTCGATCGAGATATTTAGATTTGATTCAATAAATTAATCTCATCTTTTGTAAGAGTAATTGAACTAGCAGTCATGTTTTCTTCTAAATGAGCAATAGTAGTAGTCCCTGGAATCAGGATAATATTGGGAGCGCGATGCAGCAACCATGCTAAAGCGATTTGATTGGGTTTTGCGCCTTTTTTAGTAGCAATATCTGCAATTACTCCTTCTGCATTAGCTAGTGGTGCGCCTTGTTTTAAGGGATGTGCGCCAAGAGAACCATGGGGGATAAAAGCTATATTATTTTGAGTACAGTAATCTAAGACATTTTCCATCGAGCGATCGCTGATACTAAATTTATTTTGTACTGAAACAATAGGTACAATCTTACGAGCTTCTTCAATTTGTGAGACAGTTACGTTAGATAAACCGAGATGACGAATTTTACCTTCATCTCTTAATTCTTTTAATGCTCCTATCGACTCTGCAAAGGGAACTTTGGGGTCTGGACGATGTAGCTGGTATAAATCGATTTGTTCTAATTTGAGCCGTTGTAAACTGCCTTCTACGCCACTTCTTAAAAATGCTGGTGAAGCATCAGCTAAAATCTTGTCTGGTGCGGGTTTATTGATTCCGCCTTTGGTAGCAATAACCAAATCTTGTTTATATGGGTGCAAAGCAGAGGCAATTATTTCCTCATTGAATCCTGCACCATAGGCTTCTGCGGTGTCAATGAAGTTTACTTTCAGTTCGACAGCACGACGTAAAAGTTGCTCTCCACCTTCCCAGTCAGGATAAGCTCCAAAGTTTCCTGGTTGTCCTGAAAGACGCATTGCACCATAGCCGAGACGATTGATGTTTAAATCTCCTCCTAGTTTGAAAGTATTTGAAATAGAAGTAGTATTATTAGTCATATTTTTCCTTACTGATAAATTACTTTACTGATATCTAATTCAACTGGAATAACATTTCCCTGTAGCTTCTGGGCAGCTTGTTTTGCTTTATCTAACGAACGCGCAGTAATAATTACTTTGTATCCCTTGGCTAATAATCCTTGGGCGATCGCATATCCGATCCCGCGATTACCACCTGTAACTAATGCTGTTTTATTTTTCATTCCTTTCTAATATCGTTTTCCAAGTTTTGATTAATACTTCAATGTTTGGTGATTCTTTTCGACAAATTCGCGCCAGCTAGTAGGTTTTCTTCCTGTAATGGCTTCAAAATTATTAAAGGTAGCATCAGCATTAGGAATTCGATCCGCAATATTGAGCTTAAACTGGGTGTAAACGCAGTGAATATAAGCTGGTTCTGCGCCAAATTTAAGCATATTTTCTAAAAATTTATCAGGAGAATGAGTTTCTACTTTGTAAGGTTTACCAATTACATCAGTTAAAATCTCTGCTACTTCGGACATGGTTGCAGTATCGTAACCGAGGGGATAAATTTTGCCTGCGTGTTTATCTTGATGGAGTAAGGTTTCTGCTGTTACTAAAGCCAAATCATCACTATCTACCCAACTCCAACGAGCATCTCCGATGTAGTTAGTCACAATACCTTCATTTAACCAACCAAAATCAGTTAAATTTTTCATAAAGGCTTCGGGACGTAGATGAGTATAGCTAAACCCTAATGACTCGATGTACTTTTCAATATATTGATGCCAACCCCAGTGAGCAACTTCATTTGTAGGTGCGCCAGATGCGCCAATGTGAACGATGTGTTGTACTCCTGTTTCTTTTGCTGTATCGAGAAAGGCTTTACTCTGTTTGAGCATATCCACGGTGTAACCAGTCAAAAGTAAAGCACGGTCTATCCCTTCTAAAGCTGATTTTAAAGTGTCCTGGCGGTCTAAATCTAGATGACGAACTTCAATTCCTTGTTCTTTAAGATATTGAGCTTTTTCAGGAGAACGAACTCCTGCAATTACTTTGACATCTCCTGATTCAGCTAGTAATTGCGCTACTGTTCCACCGACTTTACCTGTTGCACCGAGAACTAAGATTTTGGGCTTTTGAGTATTCATAACTTATGCTCCTGCGATTAATTTGAGATTCAATATTTAATTAGCGTTACGATACGTAATTATTTTATGCAAACAAAATGTATCTGTCAAGTTTTTTTGCCTTTTTAATTTAACTTTGATAAGTACAGACAGAGTTTAGGTGAAACATTGAACTATCATCACCATCAAGCAATTGATAGTAATTCCTTAAGCAATTTCGATAATGATTTTACCCATCGCTTGTCCGCTATCTTGAAGATCGTGAGCGGTAGCAACTTCTGATAATGGGAGTCTTCGGGCTATATTGTGACGTAATGCACCTGCTTCTAATGTTAGATGAAGACAGTTTATTGAACGATTTGGTTTGACGATAGGTAGTCATTTGACATAATTTGGATTAGTATTTATATTAACGTTACGATATGTAATTAATATAGCAGGAACAAAATCGATATGTCAACATCTAAAATTAAAAAAGCTAGAACCCCTATCAAATCTGGACGCGGACGACCGCGATCGCCTGAAACTCGTGAAAAAATTCTCAAAGCAGCCTATGAAATGCTCATCGAAGTTGGGTTTATGGATTTAACGATTGAAGGAGTCGCAGCAAGAGCAGAAGTAGGAAAACCTACTATTTATCGACGTTGGAAAACTAAATCCGCATTAGCGATGGATGCTTTTTTAGAGGGTGTTAATCCTGAGATTACTTTTCCCGATACTGGTATGGCTAAAGAGGATTTTAGGGAGCAAATGCAGAAAGTAGTTAAACTAATGAATAGTCCGAGAGGAGAAGTTTTAGCTAATGTAATTGGCTGTGGACAAGCAAATAATGATTTAATAACTGCATTTCGTGAAAATTGGCTAACTCCCAGAAGAGAAGATGCGAAAAGGATATTTAGAAGAGGTGTAGAGCGAGGAGAGTTGAGAGAAGGGATAGATGCAGAAGTGGCGATTGATGCTTTATATAGTCCGCTATTTTATCGCTTATTACTTAAACATCAACCTTTAACTAAGGAGTTTGTCAATGAGTTGGTCGATTTAGTTATGAGCGGACTTGGTGAACATAGTTTTAACGAATCAAGAGATTAAGCCGAAGACTAGTAAAATCATGCCACATATATCAGCAGATATAATTGAGCAGTTCAAAACAGAATTTGAAAACTATATATCAATAGTTTCACTGAGATGTGGCACGATTTTGCCAATACTACGACAGATATTCAGTCTTGCTAAAGCACCGACACGATAGATGCCACTTTTTGACCTACTCCCCCGTATTTTTTCCTCGTTCCTTATTCCTTCTTCCTCATTCCTCATTCCTTATTCCTTTTTAGACTGACATTTCTTCTTCTTCCCAATGGCAAAACCAAGGATCGTATCGAAAGATTTGTTTGGCTTCTGGATGTTCTTCGCAATATTTATCAAAAGCTGTTTTTTTAAGGTTTTCTGTTTGTTGATGGGCTTCTTCTGCTTGTAAATCTTCCACTAAATCCCAAGCAGCAGAACATTCTTCTGAGGCGAAACCACGTTCTTGACAAATTCTGTGAGCCTCAGCAATTTCCTGTTCGATTTGTGTTTTTAGTAAAACTGCACTGGGTTTTTCAGCAAAATTACTTCTGAGCAAAAGATCGGTTGTGGAGACGACACCCAGTAATTTATCTCTAATGATTGGAGCGCGACGAATTCCAGTATTAGCGAATAGTTGAGCAACTGATTTAACGCTGAGATCGGGGTTAACTACGATACAAGGCTTGGTCATAATCTCGCAAATGCGTACTTCTTCTGGGTCAACTCCTTTGGCTGCTACTTTGTAAATAATGTCAGTTTCAGTAACAATACCATAGCAGTCTGATTCATCTAAGCGATCGACAATCAAAGAAGTTAATCCATAATCTTGCATTAATTTGATCGCATGGGCTACTGTAGCAAAACTCCGAATAGTGATTACTTTTTTACTCATAATATCTGCGACTTTCATCATTAACTCCTTGCAATTTTGATTTTGGTTATTACTGATTAGTGGTTAATCGTTTTCAATGAGTTAGTCTGGCTTCTTAATTTACTGGTTCGTTTGCTTGTGGCTCGTGGCTCGTTGTTCAAACATTACTATTTCTGACTTGCTACTTACTACTGCGACGCGATAGCGAATCCTTATAAGGCTACTTAAAAATTTCCTCATTCCTCATTCCTCATTCTTTGTTCCTTCAAAGTACTTGCTACTTGCTCTTCCCATCTCCCATTAACTTAAAAGCCACTATCCGCTACACCAATTTTCATAAATATAATTTTCTTCACTGTCCCATTGGCTGTCCGCCCAGTCCTCTAAATCAGGTTCGGCTGGTTGTTTTGTCTTTTGGGGGATCAACTCGGCTTCAATTGAGGATAAACAATTATTGGAGTATAAACAATCGGTTTTGGTTAGGATGTCTGTTAGAGAAACCAGACCGATTAATTTATCTTTGATAACTGGCGCAGTGCGAATTTTAGCTCTAGCAAATAATCTTGCAATATGTTCTGTAGCCAAATCGGGATTAACCACGATACAAGGCTTGGTCATTACTTCGTAGACATAAGTAACTTTAGGGTTTTGGGAATTTGCGATCGCTTTTGCCAGGTCTGTTTGAGTGATAATACCATAGGCATCTTTATCCGAAGTGCGATCGACAATTAAAGCTCGTATATTATGCCGTTGCATCACTCTGGCTGCTTCGGCAAGAGTCGCCAAACTATCAATGGTGACTACATTTGTAGACATAATATCTGCTGCTTTCATCAATATTTCTCTCCTCCAGAAACTAACAATTCACTTGTAATTGCCAAGTCAGTCTTACCTTCCAGTCTCAAAATTAAATCAATAACTTGAGAAACTTGTGAGGGAAAGTGGGATTATCTTGATGCCGATCGATTACTCCTTATTTCTTAAGCTCTCAGCGCGTTCTATTTTTCAGATAATCCTCAAGTTTGCTTTGTGCTGCTGGGATAAAAGTTATTACAGAAATCGCCATCTATAAACTTTAGCCACGTGGAGGCAATTTCTATCTGTTAGATATTCTATTTTTGGCATAGTAATAATTTATAGAATATTGATATTTGATGTTTCAGTTTCACCTCGATAAGTTTAGCTAAAGTATCCTGAGAATTAGCCAAAGCAACGTCTCACTTTATCTCATCTTCTAGTTATTCTAGAATTATAGCTGTGAGCAGCTTTTACTGGCATTTCAGAATCGCGTTTTGTTATTATGTGGATAAGGTTTTTACTTTTCCTATAGCTATGTTTAATAGTTTAGTTATTTTAGTATTATGCTTGATCTTTTTGGATACTCTAATTTAGATTTGAGGTCATCATAAAATAAGATGACTAACATTCTCTTAATTATTAGACAATATTTAACTCTAGCTATTTTTAGATGACTTAATTGCGATTTCCACGAGCAAAGTTACAGTATCTATGAGTCAATCTTCCATTAGCTGGTTCGGTTTTCCCGCCTAAAGAGTAAGGTGTTTTATGGTCTACAACGCTATCATAAAATGATATAATTTGTTGGTTACAAATTGAACAAGTTGGATTAATATCATAAAGTTCTTTTTTAAAATAATCAGAAAAACTCCTTAATTCGTTTTCTGGCATTCCAATAATTTCATCCAAAGCATTAAACCATATTAAAAAACGTTTCTGTACCTTTCCCTTATTGCTAGTACTGATCATAATAGTTTCTAAAAAATCTGCATCATTTGTCATTAAATCGTAAAGTTTATTTCTAATGGCATCTGCTTTTGGAATGATGTCTCTTTGTTTATATCTGGTAAAACCAACCATAACAATATCAAATAAAGACATATTTATTTTTTTATCAAGTTTTCCGTTATGATTTTTATTATTTCCCCTCTGTAATCTTATAAAAGCATTTTCTCCAAAAACACTCGAAGTTAACTTAACTGAGATTCTAAATACTTGTCTTAGATTATTAATAGTATCCAAAGATGCGTTTCTTCTAGTTTCAATTTCTTTATTTAAAAATTTGCTAATAGGCGGAGAGTAAAAATTAGAACCATGATAAAATGCAAAGAATCTCAGTATCATTTCGCAGTCTGTCATTCTTTTATGAAGCTCGGTTGTTCCTATTAAATTCAGCCAATCTGGATCGGATGCTAATTCTTTTAAGAGGTCACTATAGCTTCCTCTATGAACACAATTTCGTAATTCTTGACGATTTAATTGAACAGAACCAGAATTAAGACGTTCAAATATATCAAATTTTATATCTGGATTAGAATCTTTTAAAATAACAATACAACGTAATGTACTTTTCTTGATTTTTGATTTAATTTCTTTTGGTAAATCTTGAAATCTTTTATGGTTAAGTTCTTTGAAAACAGTTAACCCAGTCAAAGCAAATTCATTATCAAGAAATCTCATAAAAGAAGTTAACCTTTGTTGACCGTCAATAACTTCGTTTGTTCCATCTTCTTCTTCCGACAAGTATATAATAGGTAAAGGAACATTCATTAAAACAGATTCAATTAGACGAGAAGCAGTTTTATTATCGAAAACATAATATCGTTGAAAAGAGGGGTCTAGTTTTAACTCATCGTCTGATACTTGTTCTTTTAACTCTCTAATAGATAAATCTTTTGAAGCTGTAATTAATTCTCTTTTTTCTAAAGGAATCAAACCTTCTGTATCTTCTTCAATATTTTCAATATCTTCTTCGATTTCTACTTCCCATTCTTGTTGATCTTCTTTTGCCATTGTAATTTTCTCACTAAATTTTAATGCGACAGAAAAATTCTTAGTATCTACCTACTAAATATTATTCCCAAAAATAGAAGCTTAATAACCTTTTTTCTCTGTTTTATCGAAATTATCAGTTAAAACCACCAGTATATAATAAGTATCCTCTGCGCCTTTGTATATCTCTGCAAAAAATAAAAACTTTAAATAAACAACTGCATAAAACAGACACCCATACCCTAGAGTAAATATACCGACATATTAACCTAAAACTCCCATGTGTCCTCGCGCAGTCACCAAGAAAAAACCCCAAGCAACCAAACAACAAACACAAATCGCAAAACTATGGATCTTGCTAGTAGGAGTCAACCAATATCAAGATGCAGAATTACCATCACTTCAATATTCTGCCTTAGATTGTCAGGGATTGGGAGAAGCCTTAACCGAAGCGACAGCGACTTTTCCCGCAAGAGAAGTTATTATTCATCATGACTTTGCCGATCGCAAACCAGTATTATATACAGTACGAGATAGTTTAGAAAAGATCTTAGCATCAGCACAACATGACGACACTATCTTATTTTATTTTTCAGGACATGGAATATTAGCAGAAGAGACACAACAGGTATATCTTTGTTTAGGGGATACACAGAAGAATAACTTAACAGAGACAGGTTTACCTTTACAGGAAATATTAAAACGGTTAGGAAACACTCAAGCGAGTCAACAATTAGTGTGGTTAGATGCTTGTCACAGTGGAGGGATGACACTAAGAGGTATTGCTAAAAATAATGCTGTGGTAGCAAACCCCACTAAACAATTAGTCAAAGTATTACGACTCAAAGCACAACAAAGTAAAGGCTTTTATGCATTGCTTTCCTGTGACCAAACTCAGCAGTCTTGGGAGTTTCCCGAATTAGGACATGGCGTATTTACTTACTACCTCATGCGGGGGTTGCGAGGAGAAGCAGCAGACTCTCAGGGAACGATCGAAGCAGACGCACTATACCAATATGTTTACCATCAGACTTTACGCTATATCGATCGCTCTAATCAACAAATACGTCTCATTAATCAGCAAAAGAGTAGTCGCGGGGAGAGACAATTACAGTCGGAGTATCCTTTGCAAACACCGAAGCGCATAGTAGAAGGTTTCGGTAAGGTTGTTATTGGCAAACAGGGAATCAAAGATAATAATAGTTTACCTCGTCGGGCATTAGTTGTAGATGGTTTAGGAAATAATCAGACAACTTTAGATTTAAGTAAGGTGTTGCGGGGGAAGGGTGGTTTTGAGTTAGAGTATTTTCCCCCCAATGGGAAGCAATGGAAAGATGTTAAGGATGCTATCAACTCTTGTTTGCAAACATCGACTTCTACAGAAGAAACCACGACGGCGTTTTTATATCTGCGAGGAAGGATTAAATGCGGTAAAGCAGGAGAAGCTTGGTTAGTATTGAGAGATGGTGTTTATATTTCTCGGGAATGGTTGCGGAAGGTTTTACAACAGTCTCCTGTTACACAACAGATTATTATTTTGGACTGTCCTGAAAAGAATGATGTTTCACAGTGGGTAGAGGACTTAAAGTTAGAATACGACCGAGGACAATGTATTATTGCTTCTAACAATATTAACCCTGTAGGGGTGTTTCGCGAAACGCAGATACCCAAAAATCAAAATATACAGCAATTTACCCAAGCGTTAATATCCACCTTACAGAAAAGTGACCCTGCAAATGGCTTATCGGTTGCTGCTTGGATATCTCAGTTACAAGTAGAGTTGGCAGGAAGCAGTATTACTCCACAAATATGGTTGTCTGGTATAAGGGGAGTGATTGAAGTATTACCTGCTAAAAGAAAAAAAAGCAATAAGCAAGACGATTCCACTATATTTGATATTAATGTCTGTCCTTATATGGGCTTACGAGCTTTTACGGAAGATAACGCCCAATACTTTTATGGAAGAGAAGCTTTAGTCCAGAAATTAATCGGTCATATCAGTCACAAAAACACTTTAGCAGTGGTAGGGGCTTCTGGTAGCGGTAAGTCTTCTGTTATTCAAGCAGGATTATTCAATCAGTTAAAACAGGGAAAACAAATTCCCCAGAGCGATAATTGGATGTTGCGCTGTGTTCGTCCTGGAAACAATCCTTTTCAATCTTTGGCACAGTGTCTCATAGAAGAAGGTACTCCTCAAGAAAAAGCCCAACAACAACTACAAATTGAAGGACTACTATACCAAGGTGTGGAAGGATTTGTGCAGTGGTTACGCACTCGTCCCGAACCAATGGTAGTGTTAGCTATCGATCAGTTTGAAGAATTGTTTACTTTGGCTTCCGAAACCGATAGATACAAATTTATTGAGTTACTATTAAAAACTATAGAGTATTGTGGTGATCGCTTTAGTTTAATTCTCACTATTAGAGCAGATTTTGTCGCTAATTGTTTAGAAATTGCCGAATTATCCCAAATATTACAGCAAAACAGCGTTTTAGTTCCTCCCTATCTCACAGAGTCCGATTATCGCGATGCTATTGTTAAACCTGCAAAGCAAGTAGGCTTAAAAGTAGAGCCTAGTTTGGTAGAGGTATTGTTACAAGAATTAGATGGTGCAACAGGCGATTTACCCTTATTACAGTTTGTTCTCCAGAAGCTATGGGAAAACCGTAAAGATGGTGTCTTAACTCTCAATGCTTATAAACAATTAGGCGGTATCAAAGGTGCATTAGAACAACAAGCACAAGAATTATATGAAAGCTTGGATGAAGAGACTCAAGACTGTGCGCGATGGATATTCCTTAACCTAACTAAAATTGGTGAGGGTACAGAAGATACCCGTCGTCGCGTTACCAAATCAGATTTAATCGTTACTAAATACCCTGTTGCGCTAGTAGAAAAGACACTACAAAAATTAACCGCAGCTAAACTAATTGTTACTAATTTAGACAATGGCATTATTACAGGAACAAGTCGTAGTGGTAGCAATCCCGCAGATGATGACGAGTTGCTTCAAGAAGCTATGCAACAAGAAGCTACTGTAGAAGTTGTTCACGAAATATTAATTCGTCACTGGACAACATTACGCTGGTGGTTAGAAGAAAATAGAGCGAGGTTACAACTACAAAGACAAATCGAACAGGCTGCTACATTATGGCAGAAAAAAAATAAGCAACCAGACTTTCTTTTAAAAGGAGTCAGATTAGCCGAAGCCGAAGATATTTATATTAAATACAATGACGAGTTAACTAATACTGCACAAGATTTTTTAGCTGCTTGTATCGAAGAAAGACTTAAATCAAAACAGGAAATAAAAAGAAGATTACGGCGTACCCAAATTACTGCGGTTGCATTAGGTATATTAGGTGTTGCTGCAACAGCTTTTGGTAGTTTAGCTTATCGCCAAAAACTAATTACCCAAATTGAAAATATTGATGCAATGAATGCTTCCTCTGAAGCCTTACTCTTATCCAATCAACAATTAGAATCAGTAGTCACCAGTATCAAAGCAGGAAAACAACTACAACAGATAGGAAACCTTGGTAAAAAATTAATTGGTAACGATAATTGGCAACAAACCAAAATTAAAACTGCTGCTACAATACAACAAGCCATTTACGGTACACAAGAGATTAATCGCTTACAAAGTCACAGTCAAAAAGTTAATGCTGTAGCTTATAGTGTAGATGGTGAATTAATTGCCACTGCTAGCGATGATAATACTATCAAAATTTGGACAAAAGAAGGTAAGTTACTAAATAGTTTAACAGGTCATCGCGATCGCGTTACCAGTATTAGTTTTAAACCCATTATAAAAGACGCAACCACAAAAGATAATGTTCATTTATTAGTATCTGGTAGTGCGGATAAAACGGCTATCTTATGGGAAATTAAAAGTAATCAAGCAAAACAAGTGAAGCAACTCCAAGGACATACAGACTGGATAACAGATGTTATTACAATCGAACAAGAAAACTCATTATTAATTGCTTCTGCTAGTCGTGATGGCAATATTAAATTATGGCGCGAAGATGGGACGTTAATTGATACTCTATCCAGTCATCAAGGCTGGATTAATAGCATTGAGTTCTCTCAATCTTATTTAGTATCTGGTGGTGCAGATGGCAAGGTGATTATTTGGGATCTTGGTAATAATAATATTCGGCAAATAGAAACTATCCAAGCATCACAAGATAGTATCACAGATCTTACTATTAGTAGTGATGAAAAAAACATTGCTGCTGGAACAGATTATGGCGAAATCAGTTTATGGAATGTCACAGATAATAGTAAGGGCGATTCCCTAAAGGACTCGCGACCCATCGCGCGAATCGCCCCTACAGATAACGAAATTGTTAACAGCATTACCTTTAGTCCAGATAATCAATTACTAGCTGTTGCTACTGATAATAGCATTAATATATATAGTCGCGATGGGATTTTACAACAAACTTTAAATGGACATAATGGTGGAGTATTAGATATTGAATTTGAAGGTAACAAATCGTTTACTCCTACAGATAATAACAACGAGAACCAAGATAATGCAGAAATAAGAAAGAACTATACTTTAGTTTCTGCTGGTGCTGATAAAACAGGAAGAGTTTGGAATATTTCTCAACCAACCTCATTAGAAGAAGGAGGAATTTATAATATTGCAACATCTCCCATTAATCCAGATATATTTGCTACGGCTGGCTTTGATGGCAAAATTAGAATTTGGTTACAAAATAAAAACAATAATAGTAAAGAGTTAATCTATACTTGTTCGGGACATAAATCTACAGTTAATCAAATTAAATATAGCCCTGATGGCAAAATTTTAGCTTCGGCTAGTGCCGATAATACTATTAAACTTTGGGATACAGAAAAAGGTCAGTTAATTACTACTATTGAAGGACATCAAGCAGGAATTAACAGTATTACTTTTAGTTTAACCCCCCTTGGTTCTCCCTACAAGGAGGGTAGTCAATTGCTAATATCTGGTGATGAAGATGGTATTGTTAAATTGTGGAATCTAGAAAATAATACTGCAAAACCGATCGCAGATTTAACAGGACATACAGATAGTCTAAAAACAGTCGCTATTAGTTCTGATAATAAATATATTGCTTCTGCTGGTTACGATAAAACAATTAAAATCTGGAATCTCAAAGGAGAATTATTACAATCTATCGATGCTCATAATTTAGCCATTACCGACTTACAATTTACCGCCGATAATAAAAGTTTAGCCTCTGCTAGTTGGGACAACACGATTAAATTATGGGATATTCAAGCATCAGGAGAAGTCAACCCCACTCCTTTACAAACTCTATCAGGACATCAAGATGGTGTTACAGATTTGCTATTTAGTAAAAATGGTAATTTATTAGTCTCTGCTAGTGCAGATCGCACGATTAAAATATGGAATATTAAAGATGGCTCATTAATTAAAACTCTACAGGGTCATGTCTCCCAAATCAACAGTATTGCCTTTAGTAATAATGAGCAAAATATTATCAGTGCAGATGAACAACAAGGCTTATTTTGGTGGAATTTAAAACTAGATAATTTATTAGGGAAAGGATGTAATAGGGTAGCCAATTATTTTCAATATAATAGCAGTATTGAGAAGAGCGATCGCAGTATTTGTAGCTAAATAAGTACCCTTACAAAATAGATTACGAGCGTGGAGATAGGCAAGAGGCAAGAGAGAACAGGCAAGACTCGCGCGTTCCTTGGCTGAGGAAACCTCAGCAGGTTCACTCGTCAATTATGAGTGTGTAAATAATTATGCCCAAATACTTATCTTATGCTAAAAATCAGAAAAATAGATCGATACTCAATTCATTCTCTTTTCGATCTAGAAGATATTCAAAATATGTTGCTGGCTTTTCAAAAAACTTTTACTAATAAACAGTTAAGTGAGATTGGAAACGCACAAATAGATTTAAAAATTTTCCAAAGTAAAAAAAAAGCGATCGAGAAATGACGCTATTATTAAATATAGGATTGGGTAATTTCTATATTCAAATGTATCTACAAATTTGACTTGCTCCCAAATCGTTCTGAGTGAATAACTATAATTTTTAGTCTTAGCTTCTACTAAGATTTCCCTTTTTTTT
>NZ_LR213872.1 GCF_900659865.1 Hyella patelloides LEGE 07179 | reverse complement strand
TTGTTTCTTGCTTCTTCGCACAAATTGCTAAAATTAGTAAAGAAACCAGCTTTGTTTTATTAAGATCGGGAAAATTTGAGGCAATATGTCAGAACAACAAAAATTACTCTTAGTAGACGATGAACCAGGAGTAAGAGAATCAGTACAAGCCTATCTAGAAGATAATGAAGAGTGGCTGGTAAAAACAGCTAGTAGTGCCGAAGAAGCATGGAAACTGTTAGAACAAGAAACTCCCGATTTGATTATTTCTGATATTATGATGCCTCAAACCGATGGCTATCAATTTTTAGAGCAACTCAGAGAAAACCCGCGTTATCAAGCAATTCCTGTGATTTTCTTAACAGCTAGGGGGATGACAAGAGATCGCATTAAAGGTCATGAAACTGGTTGTGATGCTTATCTGGCTAAACCTTTCGATCCAGAAGAATTAGAATCAATTATCCGAAATCTTTTAAAAAGAAGAGATACTATTGCTGGTAACAATGGAGATGGTTCAGAACTAGCAAAAATTACTCAAGAGCTAGAATATATCAAAAGAAAACTAGACGAACAAACTACCCAAAGTTCTGGTTTTGAAGTAACACCATCTCCTATTAAAATTGAATTAACTCCCAGAGAACAAAGCGTATTAGACCTAGTTGCTCAAGGATTAATGAATAAAGAAATTGCTAAAACATTAGAAACTAGCGTACGCAATGTCGAAAAATATGTTAGCCGTTTGTTTAGTAAAACAGGTACCAATAGTCGAACAGAATTAGTTCGTTTTGCCCTCAAACACGGCTTAACCAATTGATCGTATTTTCTTAAAAAACTTGAGGATAAATATTAGTTATGCTATACCTGAAAAGCATGATTAAGTACACTGTGGAGTAGAATAAAAATGAATGGAAAAAATGGGAACTCATCTGGTAGTAGATGCCTGGAATGTGCCTCAAGAAATACTCAACGATTCAGAGCAAATTCGCCAAGCACTACTTAAAGCAATTTCCGCCGGAGAAGCTACCCTAATTGATTTATGCGTACATCAATTTAGCCCTTATGGTGTGACAGCTACAGCCACTTTAGCAGAGTCTCATATTGCCATTCACACTTGGCCAGAATATGGTTATTTTGCAGCAGATTTATTTTTTTGTGGTGCGGGAAAACCTGTAGTTGCCATGAAAATTTTACAACAAGAACTTCAAGCCTCACAAGTAAAAGTACAACAGATAGATCGCGGTTTTCCGACACAAAATATTAAAAATAAGTTAGAAGCTTCTATTACTTATTAAATTTCTAAGTATCATTTATTTTAGTAGTAGATAAGCTTAACTTTATCAGTAAAATTATAGTTAAGTATTTTTTTTCTCAAATAACAAGTCTTTCTTGTTTCTTAATTCTTCATTCTTTAAAAATATGACTTTTAGTACCGAAAAAGTAACTATCGGTTTAGGTGACGGAACATTAACAAGCGTACATCACATTGCGTTTAACGTGAAAAACATGGAAGCGTCTTGCCATTTTTATGGCAAAATCCTGGGTTTACATCAACTTACAGGTGCAGAAGTCCCAAAAACTTTAGTCAACCTAGTACAAGAAGGCAAAGTTGCTAACTTTAAAACTCCTGATGGTACTATTATTGACCTATTTTACGAGCCTGAACTCGATCCTCCAGATGCGAATCCTGACGAACAGTTTACCCGTGCTAATCATTTAGCTTTTGGTATCGAGCCAGAATTATTCGATCGTGCAGTAGCTATTTTACAAGAAAATGAAATCGCGATCGCAAGTGGGCCAGTAACTCGTCCTACAGGAAGGGGTGTTTATTTCTATGACCCTGATGGCTTTATGATAGAAATTCGCTGCGATCCACTTATTGAGGGATGAAGGATGAAGGATGAATGATGAATGATGAAGGATGAATGATGAAGGATGAATGATGAAGGATGAGGAAGGTAATAGGCATTGGTGGAAACCACCTGTCACCAACCACTAACAACCAACCAAATTTTTGTGTAACAATATTTCACAAAAGCACACAAAGATTTAAGGTCATGACGGTTACTCTTGATAAGACAATTACTGCTGGTGGTAACGACCCCACAAAATTTGACCCCAAAGAAGCTTGGTATCCTGTTTACTATCTTGATGATTTAGATCGAGCCAAGCCTAATAAATTTACTTTACTTGGTATCGATCTTGTTATTTGGTGGGAAACTGCTACCCAATCTTGGCGTGCTTTTGAAGATCGATGTCCCCATCGCTTAGTACCCCTCAGTGAAGGTAGAATCAACGAAGATGGACTACTAGAATGTCCTTATCATGGATGGTCTTTTTCTGGCGAGGGTAAGTGCGAACATATTCCCCAGCAAGTTGCAGGAGGTCAAGCAGAGACATCTAAAAGAGCCTGTGCAACTTCTTTTAAAACTGCTGTAGCGCAAGGTTTACTATTTGTTTATCCTGGTAATCAGGAAAATGCCGAGAAGGTAACAGTACCTATCATTGAAGCGATGGAGGAATCTTCCAAAGAGTGGATCTGTTTAAATACTTTTCGTGATGTTCCCTATGATGCTCTGACGTTACTGGAAAATGTCATCGATCCAAGCCATGTTCCTTATACTCACCACGAGACTGTAGGGAAAAGAAGTAACGCAGCACCAGTGGAGTTAAAGGTAACTCATTCGGATAAACAAGGTTTACAGGGTATTTGGGAAGAAGGACCCCGCAAAGGTTCATTGGGGACACAATACACTAGCTTTGTTGCGCCCTGTTTAATGTGGCACGATCTTACTTCTAAACAGTTTGGTAGGACTTTAACAGTAGTTTATGCTACTCCTATCGGAAAAGGAAAATGTCGTTTGTTTGCACGCTTTCCTTTTAAGTTTGATTCTCCTATTCCGCGTTTCTTTATTAAGTTAAGCCCCAAATGGTATACCCATATCAGCAACAATAATATTCTCGAAGACGATCAAATCTTTCTACATCATCAAGAAAGGTATTTAGGTATCTTAGGAGGTAGCGAAAACTACAGTAAAGCATTTTATTTACCCACAAAAGCTGATTTATATATATCTGAATTGCGTCAATGGGTTAATCTATACAATGCCGATCCTTTTGCTGATGATAGTTTTTCTACGCCCTTACCGAAAGAACAGTTATTAGATCGTTACCATTCCCATACCAAGCATTGTGCTAGCTGTCGTGGTGCATTAAACAATATTCAGAAAATTAAAACCATTAGCGGTGTGATGGCAGTAATTGCTTTGGGTATCAGTCCTGTAGTAGGATTACTTTCGGATACTGCTTGGCTATCTTCTGGAGTAAGTGCGATCGCTTTACTAGCTAGTCTAACATGGTGGCAACTCTCCAAACTAGAACGTAAGTTTTATGAAGGAATAGACATACCCGCAAGGAATAAGTAGGTAGTTACACAATAATTAAATGGTCTGGATGACGAAGTTAGAGGATGATTGGGAAAATTTTAGGGTTTTTAAATTTAAAATCATCCCACAATTGTGTAATGCCATGAAAAAATTGTAGAGACGTGAATTTTCACGTCTTCATGTTTTAATACAATGGTTGAGTTTTCCATTAGTAGAGTTTTTCATGGTCATTAATCCTTCTCCCCGTGAGATTATTACTGCTTTATTACCTCATTTACGAGTAGCTGCTGGTTATGCACGTCATCTTCAGAGTCAAATTAACTCTCTTCCAGATAAAGATGCAGGAGATAATCTCTTTACTGCTGCTTTGACTGATGCCGATATTTCTATTCAAACCTTAATTGAAGTGGCTATATTAGGTACTTTTCCTAATATGAGGTTTTATGGAGAAGAGTATGAAAAATCTCACAATACTAAATATTTTCGTTCTATTGAGTTAGGGGAACAAGACGATTATTTAATTACTCTAGATCCGATAGATGGCACTAAATTATATCTTGATGGTAGTGATAATTATCTGATTATTTTAAGCGTTTTAAATGCGGATGAATACGAAGCAGTAATGACAATTTCTCCTGCTAACAATTCTTACTGGTTAACTTTCAGGGGAGAAGGCATTTATCAAGGAGATTTAGACAAAGATTTAGATGCTTGTACTCCTTTAAAAGCGATCGATCATCAACCAACTATCTTATTAGGTTGGGGTTTGGCATCTCTGAAACCACCATTAGACAAGAAATATCATGTAATAGATTTAGAACACTCTTATATTCCTGATAAAAACTTTCCTAACTATAAAAATATGTTTTCTGGAGATTTAATTGGTTGGGCAACTAAAAGAGGCAAATTTATTGATAGTGCAGCATTAGCTTTTATGGCAAAAGAAGCTGGTTATATAGTAACCGATCTAGTTGGTTTACCTTTAGTACCTTTATCTAGTTGTGAAAACTACAGTTATGAGGGAATAGTTGTGGGTGTTAACCGAGAAGTACATCAAGATTTATTAGCAGCAGTTAATTAATAGTAATTTCATTATCATAGATTTATTAGCATCAATTAAATAAAGCTATATAAAAATGAAAAAACTATATAAATAATCGATTAAAGATTACCCTCAAATTATTAAATTTGGGATTTTAGAATCGACAAACTGCACTATAAGTTCACAAGATTAAAGTATAGGTATTAGTTTAACAATCTTGCAAAAAATCCTGTTTAATTTAAAAAGTCAAAATAGCTAATTATCCAGAAAGTTATAAATTATGTCTAATTCTCTCAAGCTTAAATCGGAAAATCTTTGTTTTAATGGCACTGTAGCTTATTATTCTCATTTCTCTTCAGTCTGTAATTGTGAGATGAATTTTGCCGTTTACCTACCACCTCAAGCCAAGTCTCAATCAGTACCAATTCTCTATTATTTGTCTGGTTTAACCTGTACTGAAGAAAATTTTACCGTTAAAGCTGGAGCGCAACGTTATGCAGCAGAATATGGCATTATGCTAGTTGCTCCTGATACCAGTCCCCGTAATACAGGAATAGCAGAAGAAGATGAAGCTTGGGATTTAGGTACTGGTGCAGGTTTTTATGTTGATGCTACGGTTGAACCTTGGAAAAAACACTATCAAATGTATAGTTACGTTACTCAAGAATTACCCCAATTAATTAACGCCAACTTCCCTGTTTTAGCCAACAAACAAAGCATATTTGGACATTCTATGGGAGGACATGGAGCATTAATTTGTGCTTTAAAAAATCCCGATAAATATCTTTCTGTATCGGCATTTGCTCCTATTACTGCACCGATAAATTGTCCTTGGGGAGAAAAAGCTTTTACTACCTATTTAGGTCAAGATAAAAAGCAGTGGCAACAGTATGACGCTAGTGAATTAATCAAAAAAACTCAGTTAGATTATCCTATTTTAATCGATCAAGGAATGGCTGATACTTTTTATGAGCAGAAACAACTACTTCCCGAAACTTTTCAATCCGCTTGTCAAGAAGTAGGTCAAGCTTTAAACCTCAGATTTCAACCAGGATACGACCACAGCTATTTTACAATTTCTACCTTTATGGAAGATCATATTAAACATCATGCAGTAGTTTTGTGTAGTTAATATAGCAATGGGCGAGAAAGCCAGGACATTTTTGAAAATAAAGATGTTTACGACTTAAGAACAACTCACAGTAATTCTAGTTAAACAATGGTAAAAACGAGAAAATAGCGAAATTAATGACTAATTTAATTTATTTTTTAATTGTTTGCGAGCAACAAATCCTAAATAAATTGTCAATAATAAAGTTACTATGATACCTACAATAGAAAAAAGCCACTGAGTTTTACTGTAACTATCATCAGAGATTCTCATAATTACCATACTTAAGTCTCCGATTGCAGAGCCAAAAAAAGTATAAAGTAAAACTCCAGGGAGAATCCCTACTAAAGTTGCGAGAACAAAGTCTTTAAAAGCAATTTTAGATATACCCAAGACATAATTGAGTATGTTGAAGGGAATTAGAGGAGAAAGATGGAGCAAACAAGCAATTTTCCACCCTTCACTGGCGATCGCTAGATCGACAGCTTTGAGATAGGAATTTTGAGTTAACTGCTTTTTTACCCAGTCTCTTAAAAAATATCTTCCCAACCCAAAAGCACTAAGCGCACCAAAAAAACCGCCGACAAAAACTACCACTGCACCCAAAATGTTACCAAAGAGAGCACCACCTCCTAAAGCTAAAATCGATCCAGGTACGCAAAATAAAGTAGCAAGGATATAAATAATCATAAAAGCGATCGCTCCCCAAATTCCTAAACTATCAATCCAAAGCAATATTGGGGATACAATTTGGTTGAATTCAATATGGCGAACCGCTAAAACCAGTAAAAAAGCCAAGCTAAACCAGAGTAACCATCGGAGCTTTATCTGTCTATATTTCATTAGGAAAACTTTGTCAGCCAGGGTAAAAAATTTCGTCTTTATCAAGTTTTAGTTTTTAGAGTGAATATTGAGCGACCAATCATAATCAAGATATCTTACTTTATAATTTCCTTCTTTAAGATATTTTGCATCTTCTGGACTGACATAATTACTAATAAAATTGAGTGCTGCTTTTTGTTTCTCGTTACCTGCGAAGCCTTCGTTTGTTCCATAGTTAGGAATCCAGTCTTCGCCAAACCATTTGAAGATCGCCGACATAGAAACAGTATTATTCTGACGATCGATATTTAAACCGCTCTCAGAATTGGATAACCAAGCATTAACTTGATCGTCTAGCTGTGCGTCTAAATTCTCACCGCGATAGGGTTCATTACGTAGAGGTGGACAACTTATTGCTGCACAAACTAAAGCTGCATGAATACGTGGCTCATTGTAGTCTTTTCGCAGTGTGCCGTGTTCAATTCCATCAAGAGATTTATTCTGACCAACTACCTGATATTGCTCTTTCTTCCAAACTTGAGGAATATCGCGAATACTTTTTGTTAAAGGTTCTCGATCGATGATTGCTGCTAGGGTATAGGAGTTATAAGCGTTTATCAAAAAAGCAATCTGCTCATCTTCGCTCCAGCTCAGAAAATTTGCTGGTGCAACAGAGCCAACACTATTGTTAAATTCATCCAAAGATTGACGATTTGTCTGTAATTCTGAATAGTTAACGAATCCCCGCTCGTCAAGATATTGACCTAAAAGATTGGCGTAGCTATCATAGCTTACTGCTTCACTAGGATTAACTGTTGCTACAGCTTGAGTATCCTTCGGTTCAATTTCACTGAGTAAGGATTTCGATTGAGAGCAACTAGCCAAAAGAACTACGGTAGAAACTAAAATAAGCGATCTCTTGATCGAGGAAAACATAGTGGTTTCAATCTCCAACTCAAAATTCATACCGATCATTCTGACGATCGATTATTAGAAGAAAATGAGACAGAGTTTAAATTTTCAAAAAATAGCAAAAAAGTTACAATTAGTATCGGCTTCGGTAGAAAGAGATCGAGCAATTTTACCCTTCTGATTTCTTTCTTCTAAAAAATGGTTGGGGCTTGAATACTATTTTTGTAATCGTCAAGATCGCTAACCCCAAAACGATTAAAGCTGTCCACAAGGGAAAAGCAATACTCAATAGTAAATAAAAACCAAATCTACAATATCATGTTGCGATCGCTATTAAATATCGAATCATTGTTTCTAGATGATCAAGATAAAAGCTAAGTCACTACTGTTATTGTATAGTAATTTCAAGCGGGGAAAGGCGGATGTAGCTGCTCCTGAAGCGAACCAACCCGTGTAAAAACCAATTTACCGCTAACTCGATTGAGTTAATCAATGCTCGGATGGCGAGTACCGTAACCATCTAGTGGTAAAAACAAGAGCGTTGTCACCAAAAATCAATTAAACTCCTGTGGGACGAGGGAGTCTGCCTGGGTAACGCCTAGATCGTTGCGAGAGTACAGGGCATCTTCGGATAGCCAAACCTCTGGAGGCAATAGAAGACCTTGTACAGGCAAGCTTGTATAGGGCATTTGCCAGAAACAGGAAGCCGTGCCGTCATACTCGAAGAGTTGATGTCTGGTAGTTCACTGATTGAGTGCTGGTTCTTCAGAGTTTGAACAATTCTCAATTAAAGCTCTCATTAACAGATACAGCATAACTCCATTAAGTAAATGCCAGAGAAAATGAGTACCAATAGCCCAATAAGGACAAAGAGCTAAATCCACGCTACGAAAACCAAGAGCCAGAAAAAATACTCCTGTAGCTCTCAAAATCAAAAAACGATCTTTTTTGATTTGCTGCCAATGATAAAGCCCTAATCCTAGTAAAATTCCTATTCCTGGTGCATAAGTAATCGATCCGTTTGCTATTTGACTAAACTGAAAAGTTACCAGAATTGAACTGAGTAATAAAACTATCAGCAAGACTATAACCAGATTTTTGAGCTTAATTACACGTCTGCTATAAATCCAGAGATAAGCTATTTGGAACAAAGCAATCGGAATAATATCTAAAAGTTTGGTCAGTGAAGTGGCAAAAGCATGAAAGAGGCTACTACCAACCCCAATTGCCAACAGCAAACTAATGAGTAAAAAGATGGTATTTGAGAGTACCTTTCTTTGATGAGCTAAGTACCAAGCTGCCCACCCAGAAAGAAAAAAAGAGATATTGGACAAAGTATTAACAGGTTCAGCCCATAAACCCGCTCCTACACGTTCACAGTATAAGTCAATCATCATTATTAACTTTCACTCTTGTTTGTACTTATTATAAAATTATGACAACATTTTCTTTTGCCAATAAATCTGAAATATTTTAATTTAATCTTATTAATATAGCGATCGCCTCACTGAAGAGAATATTTTACCCCTCTTATGTCACTTTCCGAGATTAAGGAGTAGTAGAAACAACAGATTGTTAAGAAGAGACGAGCTCAGACGAAGCTGAGGTACTGAACGATCGCGCTTATCGGATTAATGATAAATTAGACATACCCTATTCCTCAACTATCATGTAGTAATATCAAATTTGGAGATAGTCTTTAAGAGTATTGAAAAGAGAGAGGAATAAAGATGACAGCTTGGAAAATAACAACAGTAATCTCTTCGGGTTTTTTACTGACTTTGAGTGTTGCTCGAACTAATGCTGCCGTTTTGATTGCACCAAGTAATCTCGATTCTCTCGAACTAGGCCCAGCGATTATTGGACCATTAGGACCCGAAGTACCAGGAACGTTTGTAACTAATGATGCAGAAGAGATTGGCAATTTAAGAAGCAGCGTCTTTTGTCCTCTTGGTACAGAACAAGCTGATTGTCCCTCCGATTCCATAGAAACCTTTACTTATCGCCATATCGTTACGCCAAATACCGACGATCTGGCCTCCTTTACAGCTGGCTTTCCCGTCAATGGTTTTACTGGAGTAGCTGGCTACAGCTTTGGCGAATCTGGCGCAGCAGGTGGTAGTGGGAACGATACGGACTTCAACATCGTTTTTAATGATGATAGCGACGAGACTTTGAGTTGGAATCTGAATGCTGAGAGCGATCTCTTTTTTGACAGTGACGAAACTATTACTTTTTTCTGGCAATCGACAGTTCCTCCCGCAGGGCCAATAGGTAGCTATAGTATTAATAATGCTGTCACTGGAACAGCAATAGGTCCTGCCCCTGCCACAGATGCTTCCCCCACTTCCGTTCCCGAACCTAGTAACTGGGGATTTTTGGCTCTATCTATGATTTTTCTGGCTCGATTAAAACCTAATTCGCGATTTTCATCTTGAAAACACTGTTTTCTACGAGTATCGCCGTTATTCGTAATTTTGATGAAGTTGCAGTGGGAAAGTTTCATGTTTGTTTCTTTTGCAACATTTCTCATGACCTTCACGAGTAATAAGTAACAGTAACGAGTAACTCGTCATTACCTCTGAGGAGAAGGAGCGAGGATTCAATTATTGAATTATATTTCTATATTTTCGCGCATTTATGAGAAGGCTTTAAACCTAACTTCGGGCTTTACTTATTACTTATTACTTAATGACGAGTTACTTGAGCCTCGTTGGGCGTGGTAACTACCCATCTCAGCAATACAATATCCTGGAATCTTACTATCTGGGAAAATGCAGCGATCTACCTTCAGTAATTTTTGAGCTTGTTTAATCGCTGACTGACCTCGACTGATAACTTTAAACTAAATTAAGTTGAAGATGTCTAAAAGCGATCGCTTTTACTCTTTTGATTAACTAAAAGCACTCCCAAGAAAATAACCGCACCGCCACCTAAAGCAATCATTGTGGGTATTTCCCCTAACCACAACCAGGCAATTGCTAAAGCAACCAGAGGAATTAAAGATAAATAGCTAGCAGCAACAGATGCAGGAATTTGTGATAAGACATAAGACCAAGCAATATAGGCGATCGCTCCTGGAAATACTCCCATATAAATTACGGCTAAGTTAGCACCAAAAGATGCATTTGAGATGGAAAACATCGCTTTCGGCGCAAAGAAAAACAAAAAGAATGTCCCCGCTAGAATAGCATAGGTAGTAAATTCAACTGCGCTATATCTCCGTAACAGTGATTTTTGCATCACCGAATAAATGCTAATTGCCAGAGTAGCTACAAAAACTAGCAAAGTACCCGATGAAAACTGCAATACACCATCTTTACTAAAAGCAATAACTCCCACTCCTAAAATGCACAGTAGTACACCAAGCCAACCCTTAAGATCGAGCTTTTCACCATAAAATAACCGAGCCAAAAGAGCAATAATCCCGATTCCTGAAGAGATAATAAAACTAGCCGTTCCTGCTGCAACTGTCATTTGCCCTGCATTTAACATGATGTTGTAGACAGTAAAGCCAATGAAACCCAGTATGGCGATCGCAGGAAGATCTCTACTTCGTGGTAAAGACATACGTCTGCCAACAGCATAGATAACTAAAGTTATAGAAGCAACAACATAGCGTAAAAATGCAAGTTCTGTAGGAGTATAAGTATTTAAAGCGATACGAATTGCGGGAAAAGCAGAAGCCCAAAACAAAATAGCTGCAACTATAGCGAAAATTACCAGTGTTTTCGGACGATTGTTTTTACTTCGAGCTTTAGGTTCACTAAAATTGGAATTTCTAGTCTGAAAAATTGGCGTAGATAAAGTCATAAATTGTCTTGCTTAACCATTCAAAATATACATAATAAACCACATCTAGTTTTAATATGAAGGATGTTGAGGTATCCATCTTGACCCTGTACACTCCCGTCTATCACCTTGTTGAAAACCGCAGTTTTTAAGATAACTATTCGAGAAAGTAGCAAGTAGAGAATAGTAAATGATGAGAATTATTTGCTCCAGTAAAATTTCAGTTTTCTATGTAGACGAGGTTTACTTTATTAATGAGGAGGCTTTATACCAGAGAAGGTGGCTTGGTAAAAATGACCGTAGTTTATTAGGTTGACTTATTTGTTTCTAAAAATACAACTCAATAACAATTGTTAACATTTTTTGTAAAATTAGACACATTTTTTACAAAGACTAGCTGCTAGATTCTTAACAACTAAAATTTGAATATTTGCTTCTAGGGTTCCGATTTAAGAGTTTAAAGTTTTTAAATGACTGGTCCAAGAGAGGCAGGCTAACTGGAATTTTTAACAACAGACAATTTGTTTCAAGTCAGTAGCTACACGGCGGGATAAAAGCCCGGGAGGATTTGGCGTTTTGCGATATCAGCGTCAGACTTCCTGGGCTTTTGTATTGAAACTTAGTATACGTGAGGAAGTATTTTATGAATGAGTTACCCTTTCAACCTCCCAACGAAAATTCGAGTGAAGCGCAACGAGCCTTAGACAAAGAGAATCGGTTACCTTTAACAGGATGGCAACAGGAAGTAGATCGCGGGTTAGAATTTGGTTTAGATGCTGCTGAAAGCATTAAAGATCGCAGCATTCCCACTTTTTCGCGGGGAGAATTACCCCACTATGCAGGTATCAATACTTTCCTCAAAGCTCCCTATCTCGAAAATGTCAGACAAGTAGGAAATTATGATGTGGCAATTATGGGAGTTCCCCATGATTCTGGAACTACTTATCGCCCTGGTACGCGTTTTGGCCCTCAAGGTATTCGGCGGATTTCCGCTCTTTATACTCCCTATAACTTTGAATTAGGGGTGGATTTGCGGGAACAAATTACCCTTTGTGATGTGGGAGATGTGTTTACCATTCCTGCTAATAACGAAAAATCTTTCGATCAAATTTCTAAAGGTGTGGCTCATGTCTTTAGTTCGGGTGCTTTCCCGATTATTCTAGGGGGCGATCATTCTATTGGTTTTCCTACAGTCAGAGGTATTTGTCGCCATTTAGGAGATAAAAAAGTAGGTATTATTCACTTTGATCGCCATGTGGACACCCAGGAAACAGACTTAGATGAAAGAATGCATACTTGTCCCTGGTTTCATGCTACCAATATGGCAAATGCTCCTGCCCAAAATTTAGTGCAGTTGGGTATTGGAGGCTGGCAAGTACCACGGCAAGGAGTCAAAGTATGTCGGGAAAGAGCTACTAACATCCTGACTGTTACCGATATTACGGAGATGGGGTTAGATGCAGCTGCCGATTTTGCCATAGAAAAAGCTACCGATGGTACAGATTGTGTTTGGATTAGTTTCGATATCGATTGTATCGATGCAGGGTTTGTTCCTGGTACTGGTTGGCCCGAACCTGGTGGCTTATTACCCCGTGAAGCTCTTTATTTACTCAAGAAAATTGTGCAAAATACTACTGTTTGCGGGATAGAAGTAGTAGAAGTTTCTCCTCCTTATGACGTAAGTGACATGACTTCCTTAATGGCAACTCGCGTTATTTGCGACACGATGGCTCATTTAGTAGTTTCGGGACAGTTACCAAAAGCAGAAAAGCCTTCATATATTCATGAAGAAGCCCAGCAAGTAGATGAACCTTGGCAATAAAGAGAGTTGGGGAGATGGGGAATTAGGGGTGCGAAATAAGATGTATCTGCGGATTTAGGGAGGATTTTTAGATGGTTACCTGGTAGGTTGAAAAATCGCGATCTCACGCTCTAATATCAGTTCAACATCTATGTACTAAGTCGGAAATCAAGCAAAACAGATCATGAGCAATGACCAACTTTTCCAAATGAATCCTCGAAGTCGATTTAGTAACCGTGCTGAGGACTATGCTAAATATCGCCCCAGTTATCCCTCTGAAGTAATTGATTGTATTTTGCAAGGATTAGAAACAAATCAGTTAATTGCTGCTGATGTTGGTGCTGGCACAGGTATTTCTTCCCGTTTGTTGGCAGATAGAGAAATTCGAGTCATAGCAATCGAGCCTAATGCAGCAATGAAACAAGTAGCGGAAGCACATCCTTTAGTAGAATTCCGTGATGGTAGTGCAGAGGAAACAAAATTAGCTGACAATTCAGTTGATTTAGTTACTTGTTTTCAATCCTTTCACTGGTTTAATCCCGAACTAACCTTAAAAGAGTTTGCTCGTATTTTAAAGCCGAAAGGAATATTAGCAGTAGTCTGGAACAATCGCGATCGTGAAGACAAATTTACCCAAGAATACAGTCATCTAACTCAAATTGCCTCTCACAACCAATCTGAAATGCGTTATGGCACTGAAAGATTTCTTCGTGATACAGATTCATTTGCTCCTGTTCGTCATTTAATTTTTTCTTACTACCAAATACTAGACTGCAAAGCTCTAATTGGTAGAGCGATGAGTACTTCTTATATTCCCAAACAAGGAGGAGTTGCCACTAAATTTATTCAAGATTTAGAACGATTGTACGAGCAATATAAAAATAATGATGGTTTAGTCTATTTGAAATACAATACTAATGTTTATTTAACCTCTTTGTTGTTAAGGACTTTTTACTGATTACCGATCGCCTACTTTCTCAAAAAAATGCACGAAACTGATATGACCAAGGCTTTAATCTTAACGGTTAAAGATTGGTACGAATCCCAACTAGAAAAACCTAAGATCGAGAAAATTCATTTAATTGTCGGTCAATTTACCTGTGTCGAACCTGTTAGCTTGCAGTTTGCTTTTGAAGTACAAACTCGTAATACATTTTTAGCAGAAGTCGAATTAGTCATTAAAGATATTCCTCTAGTTGCTTTTTGTCACACTTGCCAACAAGAATATAAACCAGAAATCGGATTACAGTATAGCTGTCCTGATTGTAATTCACCTATGGAAGATATTCGCTCTGGTCGAGAATTAAAAATAGATCGTATTGAGTATTCTTCTGTAAATACTTACGAAAACGTTTCTCTTTGATTATTAGAGCAAATGTCATTTGCCCCCAGCAACTAACTGATATTAGGGGATAAGCTTTGTGCTCCTAGCAATTAATCTATCCTCATCCTTTATGCTTTATAATTCATCCTTTAAAATCATGCACCAAACATTTGACGCTGCTTTAGAACTTAATTTACTCCATGCCAATCAAGAAGGCGCGAATCATAATCGAGAACATTTTGATAAGTGGGGTATTAGCTGTTTCAATATTATGAGTAGTCCAGGAGCGGGCAAAACCGTTCTATTAGAAAAAACTCTCGCTGCTTTGCAAGATAAATTAAGTATGGCAGTGATTGAAGGAGATATGACTACAGAATTAGATGCAGATCGCCTTCGTCAATATAATGTTCCTGTAATCCCTATTAACACTGGTCGTTCCTGTCACTTGGATTCTAAAATGGTTGCAGGAGGAATTCATACTTTAGAACATGAATATAACCCCCAAGAGATTGATTTAGTTCTCGTAGAGAACGTGGGTAATTTAGTTTGTCCCGCCGAATTTGAAGTAGGAGAACACGCTAAAGTTGCTTTGCTTAGTATTACCGAAGGTGAAGACAAACCTCTCAAATATCCCGTAATGTTTCAAGAAGCAGACTGTCTTTTAATTACTAAAACCGATCTCGCACCTTATTTGGATATTGACCTCGATCGCATTGCCCAAAATGTGCGTCAAATGAATCCCAATGTCACCATAATTTCTGTATCTGCTAAGACAGGTGATGGGCTAGAAGTTTGGTTTAATTGGATACAAAATCAGGTTTCAACACTAACTCTTTGTCACTAAAGATATATTGTCTATCAGATATATTACCTAAACTCTATGAAACGTAGAAAACTATTTTCATTATTCACCGTATTTTGTCTTAGTTTAGTTTTAACTATTAGTTGTTCTCAAGCACCCCAAAATAATACAGATGATAATGCAGCAACTACCCCAGATTCTGGCTCAGAAAAGATAGTTCTAGGCTATAGTAGTTGGGCTGGTTGGTGGCCTTGGGCGATCGCAGAATCCGAAGGTTTATTTGAGAAAAACGGAGCTAATGTTGAACTTAGATGGTTTGATGGTTATTTAGCTTCTATGGAAGCTTTTGCAGCAGGACAATTAGATGGTAATTGCCAAACTCTTAACGATACAATTTCTTTTGCTGGGAGTTCAGTTAATGGACAAGTAGCTGTTTTAGTTAATGATAATTCGGCTGGAAACGATAAAATTATAGTAACGGAAGATATTAATACAATAGAAGATTTAAAAGGTAAAAAAGTGGCGGTAGAAGAAGGCGTTGTTGATGACTTTTTACTCACTTTAGCTCTTGAAGAAAATGGAATGTCTCGCGATGATGTCGAAATTGTCAATTTAGAAACTGGTGCTGCTGCTGCTGCTTTTGCATCGGGACAAACTGATGCGGTGGGTGCATTTCCTCCTTTTTGGTTAACAGCATTAAAGCGCGAAGGTAGTAAAGAATTAATCTCTTCTCAAGAATTTCCTGGTGCAATTCCCGATCTTTTAGTAGTTAGCCAAAAGCTAATTGATGAGCAACCGGATCGAGTTCAAGCATTGGTTAATACTTGGTTTGATATCCTCAATTTTATGGAACAAAATCCTGAAAAAGCTGATGAAATCATGGCAAAAAGGGCCAATGTTACAGTAGAGGAATTAGAACTATTTAAAGAAGGTACAAAAATATTTACTATAGTAGAAAATCTCGAAGCTTTTAGCGATGGCGACAGTATGAAAAATATGCCTTTTGCTGCTAAAAGAATGGCTCAATTTATGTTGGATGTAGGCTTTATTGAATCAGCACCAGATTTAACTAAAATTTTTGATAACCGATTTGTCAAAGCCTATGCAGAATCTCAGGAATAGGTAATAGGTAGGAAGGAATAGTATAGCTTTTGGCGTTGCTGAATAGAAATGCTAATCAAGAAATCAAATTATTGAAACATTGATTTTTTCGTGGACACTTGCATCAAAAGCATTACACACTTACCAACGCTTAGCTTTTTAATTTACTGATATCTTCATTCCTCATTCATCATCCTGTCTTGGTCAGCGTTCCCTTGCGTCTTACGCCGACGCGGGGTCTGACCGCTCATTCCTCACCCTACTTTCTTTATCCTTCCTCTTTTTTCCTTAAGGTAATGAAACTGAAACACAAAAAAAACTTTTTAAAACGTAAAACATCTGGTATTGAACCAACAATATTTTGGCGGATTGCCGACGATATTCCTCAGTATTTATCTTGGGGAATGATGTCTTTTTCAATTCTCATTCCTTTAATTTTTTGGTTTATATTTGCTAACTATTCAGGAATAGAATCAACATTTTTGCCTTCTCCTTCTGATGTTATCAAAGCTTTGGGTGGATTATGGGAAAAAGGCTTTTTAACTCAAGATATTGCTGCGAGTTTTACCAGGGTTAGTTTAGGTTTCTTTTTATCTGTTTTAGTGGCTATTCCTTTGGGAATTATGATGGGTTCATTTGCTAGTATTCGAGCTTTATTTGAACCTATTATTGGCATTGTTCGCTATATGCCAGCACCCGCTTTTATTCCCTTACTAATTATCTATTTAGGTATAGACGAAGCTCCTAAAATTGCTTTAATTTTTATTGGGACAGTATTTTTTAATATCTTGATGATCATGGATGCGGTGAAATTTATTCCTAAAGATTTAATCGAAACTACTTATACTCTAGGAGGCTCACGCTGGCAAGTTTTAACTCAAGTTATTATGCCTTATGTTGTGCCGAGTATTATTGATACTTTGAGAATTAATATTGCTACTTCTTGGAATTTAGTTGTGGTAGCAGAGTTATTAGCAGCATCGGAAGGCTTGGGAAGAAGAATTATACTGGCTCAAAAATTCTTAAAAACTGATGAAATATTTGCCTGTTTAATTATTTTAGGTTTAATCGGTTTTATTCTAGATCTATCTTTTCGCTTATTACTTAGATTTACTTGTAAATGGGCATTCTAATCAGTTATTAACGATTGGAGATCGCTAAATAATTAGTCGTTATCAATCAACAACCAGCAACTAAACCTCAACCATTAACCATCAACAATAAAATGCACTTAGAAATATCTAATTTACATAAAGAATTTTCTACAAAAAAAGGAACTGTAGTTGCTCTTCAAGATATTAATATGCACGTTGAGAGAGGTGAATTTGTCTGTGTTGTCGGTGCATCTGGTTCGGGAAAATCAACTTTATTACGTCTTGTAGCAGGTTTAGACTTTCCCACATCGGGAGAAATTACTGTAGATGATGCTATTGTAGCAGGACCAGGAGAAGATAGAGGAATGGTGTTTCAAAGATATACTCTTTATCCCTGGATGACGATTCAAAAAAACGTTGAATTTGGTTTAAAGCTATTAGGAATTAGTCGAAATAAAAGAAGAGAAGAAGCATCTTATTATCTGAGTATTGTCGGATTATCGGATTTTGCTAAATCTTATCCCAAAGAACTATCGGGTGGGATGAAACAAAGAGTTGCGATCGCCCGTGCTTTAGCTACCAACCCCAAAATACTCTTAATGGATGAACCTTTTGGCGCATTAGACATTCAAACTAAAGAAAATATGCAGCAATTTCTCCTAGAAATTTGGCGTAGAACTGGCTGTACCATCTTAATGATTACCCATGATGTGCGAGAAGCTGTATTTTTATCGCAACGAGTTTATGTCCTTTCTGCCAGACCTGGTACAGTTAAAGAGGAAATCGTTATCGAACTACCAAGCGATCGCGATTATCAGATAAAACGACAACCAATATTTCATCAACAAGCTGATAGAATTGTAGACCTACTTAGAAGTATTTCTGCTACTGTTTGATAGTTGTAATCTTATTGATAATCCTAGATGAGATAGAGCGATATAAACGATAACAGCTACGCGTACCATCCAGCATCCAATAAGGTATCGGTAATCGAAGCCAAGAAAATAAAGGTAGATATAGCAAATAGTAAGCCTTTTTTAAATCTTTCCAAGCCCAACAGGATGATGAGTCTAAAAAATCAGAGACATCAACAACTAAACCTTGATCTTGGTACATCATCACATTGCGTCCATGAACATCATGGGGTGTTAAACCTTTTAATTGAGCATATTCTAAAGCAAGATCGATATCTTCAATAACTTGTTTGGGAATTTTTAAACCCAGATGCACACAGTCATATAGAGTAACTCCATGTAGCCGTTTTAAAATCAACCAGTTTGCTTCTGCATGGAAGCATTGAGAAAAAGAATGATGATTCCCAAGACGGCGATATACTTCGACTTCTTCTGCCCAACCCAATCGCTTTGGAGCATAAATTTTGACTACAAGATCGCTGTAGTCAGGATGACTAAATACAGCAGCATAGTTTCCCGCTCCTAATAATTGCCACGGTTGGGGAATTTGAGTAACTATTACTGGGTTGTAAGGTTGTATACTCTCAATGGCGACATTAGCAGCTAATTTCTTAACAATTTCAATGGGTGGCAAGGTAAAGCGATCGCTTGTACGAGAAATCATCTTGCAATATAATTACACTACATTGATTTCCAATATAATCAATTCCCGTTAAATTCAGCTACTGCATCCGATCTATAGTACGGTACTGAATTGCTTCTGCTACATGGGTAATTTTCAACTCTTCATCTCCAGTAAGATCGGCAATAGTACGAGATACTTTGAGTATTCTGTCCATTCCTCTAGCGGACAAACCTAATTTTCTGATTGCTCCTTCCAAAAGATTTCTGATAGTATCATCTAGCTGACAATATTTTCTTAAATGATGCGATCGCATTTCTGAATTACAACTAACATGAGCATCCTCTTTAAATCTTTCTCTGGCGATATTTCTCGCAACTATAACTCTTTCCCTTACAGAAGCGGAAGATTCGCCCTTACTCTCTCCTGTCATTTCTTCTGGCTTCAAACGGTTCACAATTACTTGTAAATCAATTCTATCCATCAAAGGGCCAGAAAGGCGCGCCCAATATTGCTCTCTTTGTCTGGGAGAACAGGTACATGGTTGAACAGCATCCCCAAAATAACCACAAGGACAAGGATTAGTACTAGCAACTAGAGTAAACTGGGCGGGTAATACTACAGACTGACGAGTGCGAGAGATCGTAACTTGACCATCTTCTAGAGGTTGACGCAAATACTCTAAAACATTGCGTTTAAACTCAGTTAACTCATCCAAAAAAAGTACTCCCTTGTGAGCCAGAGATATCTCTCCAGGGCGCGGAAAACTACCACCACCCACTAAAGAAGGGCCACTAGCAGAATGATGGAGACTACGAAAAGGTCTGGTAGTGATTAGTGAACCTTTGTTTTTTAATAATCCCGCAACAGAATGAATTTGCGAAACTTCTAATGCTTCCTCAAAATCGAGAGGAGGCAAAACACCGGGTAATCTTTTAGCTAGCATAGTTTTACCACTACCAGGAGGGCCTGTGAATAGCAAATTATGTCCTCCCGCAGCAGCAATTTCTAACGCTCTTCTTGCTTGTACTTGACCCTTAACATCTTTGAGATCGAAATAACTACGATCTAAGCGATCTGTTTGTTTGGCTGCATCTACTTCTACTGCTGAATATTTTTCGGGAGTTTCTAAAAACCGCACAACCTCTTCTAGATGCTGAAAGCCATAAACGCTAATTTCTTTAACTACTGCTGCTTCTTGGGCATTATCAGTAGGAACAACCAAGCCTGTAATTCCCATTTTGCATGCTGCTGCTGCTATGGGTAAAACTCCCGCTACAGGGCGTAAACTACCATCAAGGGACATTTCTCCCAAAAATAAGCAATCTCCTAATAGGTCGGCATTGACCTGTTCTGAAGCTGCCAAAACCCCCACTGCAATAGAAAGATCGAAACTAGGTCCTTCTTTACGTAAGTCAGCAGGGGTTAGGTTAACTACAATTTTCCTGGGAGGAAAGCCAAAACCCGCATTTTTAACGGCTGCCTTAACTCTCTCTTTACTTTCTTGTACCGCAGTATCGGGTAAACCGACGACAATGGTTTTGGGAAGACCCCCAGCCACATCTACTTCTACCCCTACTTTAACAGCATCGACCCCAATAATTGCAGCACTCCAAACCCTAGCAAGCATCTATTTTTTAATCAGTTCAATCCCGCTAGTATATTCTTGATGACTGCAATTATCTAACCGAAAATTCACTAATATTTTTGGAAAACTGACAATCGATAAAATTGATAAGTAGTTTCGCTTTATTAAACACCTAATGGTTAATTTGAGGTGTCGGGTTTAGGGTAAATTTTTCCGTAGTTTATTTGATTTTGTTAAAGTTAGATGTAATTTAATTTTCCTCATCACCAAAGCCCAAAAAGTCTTTGAGCCATCCTAGAAAGAGAGCAACATCTTTAGCGGAAATTCTTAGTAAAGATAGTATACCCACCGCAATTAAAATTGTGCCAAGGAAAAAATTCTCTTTGTATAAGAATAAACCAACGATCGCGATAAAGTAAGGAGACGCAATCCAACTAATCTTGTCTGCTGTACTTGCTGGCTTTGAAGTTTCTGCATTATCGACTTCTATTTCAGGAGGATTCAAGCTTTCTTTAGTGGTTTTTGCCAGGGATGTTGTTTCTTTTTCTATTTCAGGAGGATTCAAGCTTTCTCTAGTGGTTTTTGCCAGGGGTGTTGCTTTTTGGGACTCGCCATCAACCAATATATCATCTATATCACCAGGTAATTTTAATTCGGGAATTGATGGAGTTTGTGATTTAGGAGTTTCGCGAGGAGGTTTACCAAACATAGGTTATCAGAAAGTCAATATCAAATACATACTAGCTATAATTTGTAGTCCCTGTCTCTAAAAAAATAATTTAAATAATAGACCTCTTGCAAAAGTCTAATAAAAAAGAGATAAATAGGTCAGTAAGAAGAAAAACTATGACCTATAAAAAAGTAAAACATCTAAGAGATCGGGAGTTTAAACGCCTCTGCGGAGTGAGAAAAGAGACATTTGCTCAAATGGTTAAATTAGTAGAAGAAAATGAAGCTCAAAAGACTAAAATAGTCAGACCGTCTAAATTAACTCTAGAAAATCAAGTATTGATGACTCTAGAATATT
>NZ_LR213871.1 GCF_900659865.1 Hyella patelloides LEGE 07179 | reverse complement strand
AATTGGGTAAGTAGTTGTAATGGACGATGAAAAGATAAAATTATGGCTGTCTATTTTTGTGGATACAGCTTTTCTTTTATTGTGGTGTCTGGTTACATGGTTACTTAATCAAGCCGTAGATTTTTTCACTCTTGAATCAAAAATAGATAAAATAGTATTGAATGTATTTATCTGGGGTTTAGGTATTTCAACAATAGTTTCAACCATTGTATTTTTGATTAAAGATACAATCAAAGTAATTATTCAAGCTTGGATAGAGATTAGAGAAGAATTTAATAGGTTAAATAATAATGAAACGGAATGATTTGAAATTACCATTTCAATATTCTTGGGATACAGCATTAAAAATTTATCGTAAAAGAATTGAATTTACTTTAACTATTGCTGGATTATTTTTAGTTTGGTATTTTGTATTTTTAATAATATATTTTCTATTTTTTAAATGAACAATATATTCTATTTTTTTGTTTACTGATAAATAAAAATGAGCGTATTTTTTGAATAATTATGATAAAAGTGTTTGCTATTTTATTTATTACCAACTATTAGTTAATTTTGATTGGCAAGACTAATTTTCTTTAAAATGGTTTCAAATTCTTGACGGATAGTTATTAGTTCTTTCATCCATGTATTAGATTTTGCGATCGCTTTTTCGTAGTGTCTTTCTATTTCTAAATTGACTGTTTTTTGTTTGTACTCCCAATCAGTTTCACTGTTTACCTTGCCAATATAGTTAGCTAGTTGAACTCCTTCTTGAGCGATTGCTGAAGATAGTTTTAAAGCGATACTTTGAATTTTAATTTTGACACGGTTACGTTCGTTTTTTACTTTACGAGATAGCTGATTGAGGATTTCAAAATAGGTTGCATCTCCTCCAGAATTACGAGCGAGTTCTGCTTGTGCTTCGTTAACTGCACTTAAGGCAATACGAACGGGAGTATCTAATTTTGCTAAAGAGCCACGATGCTCGACAAATTGATTTAATTCTTGAATCAATGTCTCAAAACGACTAATTTCACATAAGAAATCATCATTTTCATCAACACCATCACAATAGTCTTTAGCATCAATAAAACAGACAGGAAAATCATCAAGAGAATAAGGCTTAAGTGCTTCTGCTAAACTATGATGATAGTTAGCTATTTTTGCTGCTTCCTCTCCTGCTTCGTCAGACATTTTATTGACGACAAGCATCATTTTCCAAGCGTAGCCTTTTTCATAAGCTAGCTTTTTAAAGTTTTCTACTGTTACGGAATCAAACAGCATATAAGTCAGGGAGAAAACTAACAAATCAGCTTTATCAATCGCCTCATAAGTAATAGCATCGTGATCTTGGCGATCTGTGAATAGCCCAGGAGTATCGATTATCTTGATATTATTCCAGTTGTAGCTGACGGTTTTATCTGTTGCGATATCAGCATCTATTTTGATATCTCTTCTTCCTGTTAGTGCAGAAATGATTGTTGATTTACCTGCGCTATATTGTCCAATAAAAGCAACGCTAATCAAACCCTTTCTTTTTTATTCATTTAAATCTAGATTGATTTTTTCTCTAATATGATTAAAAGTTTTATTTGAATTTTGTGAGAGCAAATTATTGAAATTGCTGCAAGCATTATTGAATCCTTGAGTAATAGCAACAGCATTAATTTTTTGGTTATGATTCATGATTATATGTATTGTAATATTGACGGATAGTTGTAGTTGAGTGAAATATTATTAGCTTTATTTAGTTTGAATATTAGTAGGTTTTAGAAGAATTTATCGCAATATCTTCTTGTAAGATATGTTTAATCTCTTCTAAAGGTTTTTGGTGTTCAATTTCATTTTTAGTCTGAATTTTTAGACAATGTCCAAATTTCCTATCAACTTTAGCAATTATTTTTTTTGCATTGGCAACAGTTAAAGGTTCGTATTGTTCTGATGTCCAATCAATAATTCTTTTGGCATATCCATAATTGAGATAATCGATTATAATATCTAAGCTACTGCGAGCATTTTCTAGTTGATATGATATATCATCTAAACCTTCAGTCAATTTCTTAAAATAACTGGCGATCTCTTTAGATATATCAGAACAATATAATTCAAGATTGTTAATAGATTGGGTCAGAACAGATTGTTTTTGTTGCTTTATTTGGGAACGAAGAGAATCAGAAATTTGTGCAACAGCTTCGCGACGTTTTTCTGCTTTTGAAGTAAACAAATTAGAAATAAGATTTAATCCAGTACCGAATAAACCTACCGCAACAGCAATCGGAGGAGCAAAAAACATTAAACCTGCTCCTACTACGGCTAAAATACTACCTCCTATTTTCAATAGGTTTTTATTATCAAAGACATTTTGGCTTTGTAGTTCAAATTCACCAAAATTTAATTGAGAAGTTAATATTAATTCTTTTTCTACTTCTTCTAAAGATTCTTTCACAGCTTGATTGAATTTTTCAACAGCTTCTTTATTAGATATTTGAATAAGCTCTTGCAGTTTTATATCTTTTATTTTTTGTTTCCAAGCACAATTTAGTGTATATTCATCGGCTTTCCAATTATCCTCTGCAAACTGAGAAATAGCATTGATAATATCTTTAAAAATAGTTTCAATTTGTTTTTCTAAATATTCACAACTATTTTTTTGAGCTTTCTTGATATCCCAACGTATATTTTCCTGTTTTGATTTCAGCGTATTACTAAAACTTTGATACGCTTTTTTTTGTGTTTTTATCCACTGATTAGGATATTCAACTGCGCCTACCGTAGAGCCTAAAAAAGTTTGCGATCGCCTTATTGCTCCATGTTTAATTAATGATTCCCGAATTGAGTCGAGAAAGTCTTGTATTCTACTAGCTCTATATAGCTTATCTTTATCTTTCTGATGTTCTGGCTCACTAGATAGTTGTGCTGCTAACAGCATTACAGGAACGATATCAAAGTAATCATTAGCATAGTATTGTTTAGCATAACGACAAATGCGATCTATATGTCCGCTAATACCACTTTTACCATCTTTAACAAATAGTTTATTAGGATTTTTAAGGAAGTGTTGTAAGCGTCGAGAATCGCGAAGATTATATTTAATATTGAGCAGAATAATTAAGGGTTTAGCTTTTTCTTTGAGTAGTTTTAAAAATTGAAATTCTGGTTCTTGAATACTGTCATTAGTGACGACGTAGCAAATAACATCCGCTTCATCGACGATACTTTTAGCAATCTCTTCATCATCTCTTCCGCCAGCATCAGCAGCACCAATACCAGGGGTATCAATAATGCGGATATTTTTCCATTGGTAAACACGATTAAAGCGAGTAGTGCGCTGTTTTCCTACTCCAATTGATTCCCAACCATCTTGAGTAATAATTGAGTGTAATGTGCTTTTACCTGCTTTTGTTCTACCCATAAAAGCAATACTAAACTGGTTCAAAGCTCTTTGTTTGGCTTGATGGGATTCTTTAACTTGAGCTAATTTTTTAATAATTTCTGCATCAAGAGATTGCTTGCTGTCTTCAAGTTGTTTGGCAACTTCTTTAGCAGTTTTGGCTTTACTATTGTCGTTGTCAATTCTGGCAATTACTTCTTCTAAACTTAGGATTAAAGTTTTGAGAGTTGATTCCGTCTTCTTGAAAGCTAATTCTGCATACTGATAATCTTCTTGAGCAATTTTAGAACAATGTTTGATTACTTCATCATATTCGGCTCCAGATAATAGAATTTCTCGCTCTAGCCGTTCGACTTTTTGTCCGATTACTTCTGGTGCAACTTTAGTAGCCATGTCGATTATGGCGCGGGATAAAGCTGACTTTTTTTCATTCTTTAATAGTTTGGCAGCAAAAGATAGTTCAGTTTGATCGCTATCGTCGTTATTACTACCTCGATCGCTCGAACTTTCCACCTCAGCAATCATGCGATCCATCTCTGTCTGCGACCAACTCCAAAGACTAGCAAGGCGATCTAGCATTTCGCGTTCTGATGGTGCAAAATAACCATCTGCATAGGCAATTGCTAAGATTTGTCGCATTACTTCTGATTGTTCGCCTATAGAAATTTGTTTTGTAATACAATTGATGGTGAGATGATGGCTATCTTGTGCGAAAATTTTCTCTATCTCATCTTTGGTTGCTTGTGAGATGTTAGCGAGATCGCCTAATTTTTTAAGATACTTAATCTCTTCAGAATGAATTTGCTTATCGGCACAAATAAGATGAACGAACAATAAAAATTTGTAGTCTAATTGCTTTAAAGCAACTTCATCAACGTGAGTCATCAATCGCTAAAATTTCTTCTTTTAATCTAAAATTCCCCAACCAGTCAGTAATCAACTCAATATTTATACGGATTTTAAGAAATTATTACAGTTAAGGATTAGTGATATTTCTCTGTATTAAATTTCCCTGGCTATAAATAGCTATAGCAGTTGAAGCGAAGGTTAAGACACACAAACCTTGTAGGGATGTTTCATGAAAAGTCCCTACAAATATAACTATATCAATGATTAATAGCGATCGTCACAATTAAGAATCAACTATCGCCCTCATAATGGAATAATGACTAAATATGTCTCCGATTAAGATAATTAGTAACCATAATGCCCGATTCACAAGCAGTTAATAACGCCGTAGCCCAACTATATAATACCTATCCCTTTCCTCCCGATCCTCTAACCGATGATACTCCTCCTGGGTATAATTGGCGATGGAATTGGGTTACAGCTTATAATTTCTGTGTTGGACAAAAACCACCCCGCAATGATATCCGTATTTTAGATGCTGGTTGTGGTACTGGTTCGGGTACAGACTATTTAATTCATCTCAATCCAGAAGCGGAAATTGTCGCAGTTGATATCAGTAAAAAGGCTTTAGAAGTAGCGCAAGAAAGATGTCGCAGATCGGGAGTAATTGCCAACCATAGCCAGCCGATTTCTTTTTACCAGATGAAGTTAGAAGATGCTGCTACATTACCAGGAGAATTTGATTTAATTAACTGTGTGGGGGTATTGCATCATTTACCCGAACCAGAAAAGGGAATTCAAGCATTAGCCAAAAAACTCGCACCAGGGGGATTATTACATATTTTCGTCTATGCAGAATTAGGACGTTGGGAAATTAGTTTAATGCAAAAAGCTATTTCTTTACTTCAAGGAGATAAAAGGGGTGACTATGTAGATGGAGTAAAAGTAGGTAGAGATATTTTTGCTAATTTACCCGAACATAACCGTATTTTAAAACAAGAAAAAGAACGCTGGTCATTGGAAAATCATCGGGATGAAGCTTTTGCAGATATGTATGTTCATCCCCAAGAAATTGATTATAATGTGAATACTTTATTTGAATTAATTGAAGCTTCTGGTTTAGAATTTGTCGGCTTTTCTAATCCGAAATATTGGGATTTAGAAAGATTAGTTGGTCAATCTAATGACTTGATGGCAAGAGCAAAAGACTTGAGCGATCGCGAATATTATCGTTTAATTGAATTACTCGATCCTAGTTTAACTCATTACGAATTTTTCTTAACTAAACCTCATTTAACTAAAGTAGATTGGTCAGATGATAATCTTTTATTGTCTGCAATTCCCGAACGCCATTCTTGTATGGAAGGCTATCCCAATTTGAGCTTTTTAAATTACGATTATCAGATGGTAAGTATCACAGAAACAGAGTTAGCTTTTTTAAAAGCTTGCGATAGGAATGCAGAGAAAAAATCAACTGTAGCAGAATTATTAAAAGAGCATAATTTAGAATTAGCGGAAGTGCGCTCTTTACAATCAAGGCAATTAATTATTTTAGGAAATGATTAAATGTGAGATGGGCAATACCCACCTTACTTATTATCTTTTAGAGGTACAAGCATGGCAACAGAAGCAAGAATCGAGTTCGATCGAGATCGCGCTAGCCAATACGATTTGGATATTCGCAAAGCAATTCCAGGCTATCAAGCTTTACACAGCATGGCGCAAAGTCTATTGCAGACAAGTTTACATACATCAGCTAGATTGTTAGTCGTAGGTTCGGGAACTGGAATGGAACTAATTAACTACTGTCAACAAAATCCCCAATGGATTTTAACAGGAGTCGATCCTTCTTCTGAAATGATGGCAATTGCGAAACAAGAACTTATTAATCAAGGATTTCTCGAACAAGTAGCTCTGCATCTAGGCTATCTTGATACCTTACCAAAAACAGAGCCTATGGACGCAGCTACATTAATGTTAGTGATGCATTTTATTCCTGATGATGGCTCAAAATTAAAATTACTAAAAAATATCGCTCATCGCTTAAAACCAGGAGCAGAGTTGATTTTAGCCGATCTTTTTGGCGATATCTCATTACCCTATTTTGTTAAATTGATGCAGTCTTGGAAAGAGTTATACTTTAGCCAGTTAGATGAAACTGCTAGGATAAAGGCAGAAGAAAATTTCCAGAATTCTATTAACAATTCTATTTATTTTGTGCCTGAAGCAAGAATCATCGAACTATTACAGACTGCTGGATTCAGCAAAATTACCAAGTTTTATAATGCTTTTTTATTTGGTGGTTGGATTGCCGAATATACTGGCTAAGTTTCTCATTGCACTTAAATATTTTACCTGAAGAATTATAGTTAGTTTTCCTAAACCAAGCTATCTATGATGCCTATAAACGTAAGTGATCTCAATTATCAAATTGTGATTGATTTATGTGATAGCTTGTCAAAGGCGATCGCAAAATCCCTAAAAGATACTATAATAAAGTAGTATTCCTACACCCAACTCCCAACTCGCTCTTCAACAAAACCCCATCAAATCTATAAATTTTCAGCAACAACCGAAAAATCTTAAGAAACGACATTACAATAAGTTAAGGATTGCTAATCTTAATTTTTAAATAATAGATATATGACCGACGTTCCCGTCTCTCGTATCCGTAACTTTTCCATCATCGCTCACATCGACCACGGTAAATCTACCTTGGCAGATAGAATGTTGCAAGTAACTAAGACTGTTGCTCAAAGAGAAATGAAAGAGCAGTTTCTCGATAACATGGACTTGGAGCGAGAACGGGGAATCACCATTAAGCTCCAAGCAGCGAGAATGAACTACACTGCTAAAGATGGTGAAGAATACGTTTTAAATTTAATTGATACCCCTGGACACGTAGACTTTTCTTATGAGGTATCGCGTTCGTTAGCTGCTTGTGAAGGCGCGTTACTGGTTGTTGATTCTTCTCAAGGTGTCGAAGCACAAACTCTAGCGAATGTTTATTTGGCTATCGAAAACGAATTAGAAGTTATTCCCGTACTCAATAAAATAGACTTACCTGGTTCTGAACCCGAACGAGTAGCCAGTGAAATTGAAGAGGTAGTAGGTTTAGACTGCACCGATATCATTAAAGCCTCTGCCAAAGCAGGTATTGGGGTAGATGATATTTTAGAATCTATTGTGCAGAAAGTACCCCCACCAGAAGATACAGTAGATAAACCCCTCAGAGCCTTAATTTTTGATAGCTATTATGATGCTTATCGTGGGGTAATTGTTTATTTCCGCGTCATGGATGGCGAAGTGAAAAAAGGCGATAAAGTTCGCTTAATGGCATCGGGTAAAGAGTACGAAATTGATGAATTGGGTGTATTATCCCCTAATCAGATAGAAATAGATGAACTTCACGCAGGAGAAGTAGGTTACTTTGCAGCAGCGATTAAAACTGTAGAAGATGCTCGTGTTGGGGATACGATTACCTTAGTTCAAACTCCCGCAGAAGAACCCTTACCTGGTTATACAGAAGCGAAACCAATGGTCTTTTGTGGTTTATTCCCTACCGATTCCGATCAATATTCAGATTTGAAAGATGCTTTAGAGAAATTAAAGCTCAACGATGCAGCCTTGTCTTATGAGCCAGAAACTTCTAGTGCAATGGGTTTTGGTTTCCGTTGTGGTTTCCTTGGCTTACTCCACATGGAAATTGTGCAAGAAAGGTTGGAGCGAGAATATAATCTCGAACTAATTACGACTGCTCCATCGGTAATTTATCGCGTAACGACTACTGAAGATGAAGTATTAGAAATAGACAACCCTTCTCTATTACCAGACCCCCAGAAAAGAACGAAAATCGAAGAACCTTATATTAAAGTAGAAATCATAACTCCAGAAAACTTTGTGGGGACGTTGATGGAGCTGTGCCAAACTTGTCGCGGTGAATTTAAAGATATGAAGTATTTCACCCTTAACCGCACTTGTTTGATTTACGAACTTCCTCTTGCAGAAGTAGTTACTGATTTCTTCGACCGCATGAAGTCTCGTTCTCGCGGTTATGCCAGTATGGAGTATCAACTTATTGGCTATCGCGAAAATACTCTGGTTAAGTTAGATGTTCTGGTAAACAAAGATAAAGTGGATGCTCTATCTACTATTGTCCATCGTGACAAAGCTTACTATGTAGGTCGTGCATTAACGGAAAAACTAAAAGAGTTAATTCCCCGTCATCAGTTCAAAGTACCCATTCAAGCCTCTATTGGAGCAAAAGTAATTGCTAGCGAACATATTCCTGCATTACGTAAAGATGTTCTTGCTAAGTGTTACGGTGGTGATATTTCTCGGAAGAAGAAGCTTCTGCAAAAACAAGCTAAAGGTAAGAAACGCATGAAAGCTATTGGTACTGTAGATGTACCTCAAGAAGCGTTTATGGCAGTGCTAAAAATTGATTCTTAGTATTGTAAAGATTGTAGGGTGGGCAATGCCCACCCTACTACAAAATAAAAAATGTATATTTTAAATCAAGTAAAATTGCTAGATATCTTCTTGAGTAATAGTCGTCATAATTTCTTGATTAACATTTGCAAGTTGAGCTAATCTAGTTGCTTGTTTTTCAAGAGTTTTCTCGAAAATATTTCTGGCTAATCTCCCATTACCAAAGTTTTTATCTCTGCTTTGATATAAATCGGTAAATTTATTTAATAAAGTTTCTTTAGCATCAGAATCTATCTGATAATGATGAGACTGACAAATCTTTGAAAAGATTGCCAATAATTCTTCTGGTTGATAATCTTCAGAAGTCAAGTATCTCGTAAATCTAGACTCTAAACCAGGATTAGATTCAATAAAGCGAGACATTTCATCAGGATAACCTGCAACAATGACTACTAGCCGATCTCTATAGTCTTCCATTCTTTTTAGTAATGTATCAATCGCTTCTTGTCCAAAATCTTTACCTGCATTTTCTGGTTTTAAAGTATAAGCTTCATCAATAAAAAGTACTCCATCTAAAGCAGATTCAATTAGTTTTTCTGTTTTAGGTGCAGTTTGTCCGACGTATTCTGCTACCATTCCAGAGCGATCTGTTTCGATGCAATGTCCCTTTTTTAAGATACCTAATTCTTTGTATATTTTGCCAATAAGTCGAGCTACTGTTGTTTTTCCAGTACCAGGAGAACCACAAAATACTAAATGAAGAGTAATCGGAACTTGAGGTAATCCGTATTCTTGTCGCTGTTGTTGGATTTTTAAAAAGTTAATTAGATTATTGATTTCTGTTTTTAGTTGTTTTAAGCCAATTAAGCTATTTAATTCTTGTAGACAATTCTCTATGATATTAGAATCAAAATAATTATTAATTTGCTTGTTATTTGTATATTTTATTGTATTCTTTAATTCTTGTAACTCTTCTTCAATTTCTAGTGAAATCCATTTCAAATCAGAATAATGGCTCATTTTAACATTCAAGTATTCATTATTATTATTGGTAATTATAATAATTCTAAACTTGGCTGCAATACTTAAGCTGTGATTACGATCTCCCATTTCTCCTAGTCACCAGAGATCATTACCCATTATTCCCCTTTTCTAATTTCTTAAGAAGTACAATAAATAACCTAGTTCTTTGGCTAAGTCGTACCACAATCTGAACACAGAGGCTTTATCGATTTTGTGATAAAAATCTGAATTATGGTATGGGATTAAAATGCTCTGGAAGACTGATTATTCGTACTTTTTGTTCTTCAAAAATGACGATCGGAATTACTTTGTTTAAGACAGCATTATTGATTCCATCTCTCATGGGTTTGAAAAATTTATCGTCGGGTATTGTATTGCTGAATTCTTCAACCGTACTGACTTTATATACATAAGTTTCACCGCTTTTTTTGGCGGTAATAATTGCTTTAGAGCCACTATCGGCAATAGTTTGACACTGTTTGGCGATCTCTGCTTTATTTTGGCTTAGATATTCTTCAGCGTTCATTTTTTTGTTCTTACCTCTTCGTTAGTCTAAACTACAGTTACGATGCTTACTAAAGTAAATTAAGGGCAAATTATATTCGCCCCTACGTAAAAAGAATTACTATGACTGACTTATTCTGGTGAGTTACTAACAATAGAAACTACTGGTTTTCTGTTTGGTCTATTACTGGTGACAATTGCTTTATTTTCTTCTAGTTTAATGACTGCTTTGTCTCCTGTTAAATCAAATTTAGGTTCGGCTTTGTTATAAATAACATTTTCTGTAGCAATAATTACCTTTTTAGGAATATTCCACACTGCTTGCTGAGAGTAAAGGGTTGCTTGTTCGCGATTGTTAATGCCTTTTACTCCATTTTTTAAAGTAACAATTTCTGTTTGAAAATCAATTTGTCCTTGATTTCCTGTAATATCTAACTGTTGTTCGCGCTCTAACACTTGTATCGGTCGCTCGCTACTAATTAAACGTTGTTGATAATCCCAGATTGCCGAATTAGCAGCAACTTGTAATTTGGGTTCAACTGAAGTTAATTCGACATTATTATTCAGAGTAATAGTATTCTGGTTTAAATCTACTTCACCATTATTTGCTAACAAACGGTCTGTGATAGTTTCTTTTTGATAACGAACTACCTTAAGTGGATCATCTGCTATTACTTTTTGTTGTGAAATCTGCCATAAAAGGCGATCGCTTTCTAATAATAAACTAGGTTCTAAAGTATTAGCTACTACTTGACCTGTTAGTTCTAAACTTTCTGTATCGGTAAAATATTTTGCTGTATTAGCGGTAACAACTAAATTAGGATGATTCCCTTGCAAATTATCTTTAATAATTAAGACATTTTCTAAAGGTCGCCATTCTACAACATTACCTTGTAACACACTTTGATTTCGAGCGTCACTAGCTACTATTTCTTCTCTCAGTAAGATTACATTTCCTTGTTCTAAAACTTCTCCTTGTTTTCCTTTGAGTTTCAAAATAACTTTTTTATCTTGTAATAGATTGGCGGTAATGTCTTCTAGATAAGCAATTTGACGATCCTCACTATAAGTAGTGCGTTTTGCTTTAATTTTCCAGACTAAATTACCTTCTTGGTTGGACTGTTCTAATACCGCATCATTGAGAGTTAATTGTGTACTAAGACGACTAACATTTGTTGGTGTGTTTTCGCTTACAGTAGTATCTGGCTGGCTGTTTTGACAAGCAGTGAATAAAAAAATAAAGAGCAATAAGAGACTGGGAGAAAATAGAGTCTTTATTGGCTCTTTGGTATTAATTAAAAGTTTTATTTTCTGAATTATGTGCCACAAAATACGAGAAAAATTCTGGCTATATTTTTTTGTTAACAGATACTTCTTCACAAATAGCTGCTGATTTTTCACTATCTAAGATTTAGCTTTATTTTCATCTAAGATACCAAATCCTGAGAACGTATGATAAGCATCATTGTGTTTTGTGGTTTTTTGAATATCTTCTTTAATTTGGTCTAAATCGATATAGCGGTCTGCTACGTTGATTAAACTATCGCTAGTCATAGAGCGTAAACTAACTACCTCTACCCGCGCACCACGATAGCTAACAGCGTCTACTGCATAGGCTAAATCTCCGTCCCCACTCACCAAGACAGCAGTGTCATAAGCACCTACTAGAGCCATCATATCTACGGCAATTTCTACGTCTAAATTAGCTTTTTTTGAACCATCAGGTAACTGTACCAAATCTTTGGCAATTACTCGATAACCATTGCGTCGCATCCAAAGTAAAAAGCCTTGTTGTTTTTCGTTGGTGCGGTCTACTCCTGTATAAAAGAAAGAGCGCAAAAGTCTAGAACCACAGGTTAAGCGATACAGTAGCTTACTATAGTCAATTTCAATGCCTAATTGTAATGCTGCGTAAAATAAGTTTGAGCCATCAATAAAAATCGCTACACGACCCCTATTTTCTAATATCTGTTCGGGGGTGAAGATCGGATCACTTTCAAAATTTTCTAACATTTTATAGCCTCTTTATTATTTTAGAAAAAAGTTATTTTAGCGGTCAAATTGCTTTTCTCCACAAGACGGTCAATTTTTTAATTACTATGGGGGTATTAAAAAAAATTTAACTATCCAATGACACCTCTGATGATAGTTCTAATTGAGAGAAAACGGGACGAGCTTTATTAAGATTTCGGTTTGCTGTCAATCGCCCCCATTGAGAGTGTTGAGAGAAAATATCTGATGAGTTAATTTGAGTTTTATTATTAAAATCGAAATTAAATCCCAATTGTTGATAAATATCATTGCTGAGATGAGGCACAATAGGGGATAACAAATAAGCACACAATCTAATAGACTCTAGTACTGCATATAGTACTTGTTCTATTTCTTTTTGTTTACCTTCTTTGAATAAAATCCAAGGTGCACGATCGTCAATATATTTATTACTAGCGTTAGCTAATTCTAGTATGGCTTCGCAAGCTTGTTTGAATTGTAAATTTTCATAGGCAATAGTTACTTTTTGATTGAGATTACTACCAATAATCCTTAAAGGATCATCTTCTGGATAATTTTCTAGTTTTAATTGAGGACCATTTCCCTGACAATATTTTTTCAACATTCCCAAGGTACGGTTAAGTAAATTGCCCAGGTTTTTTGCTAAATCCGCATTGAGAATATCCACAAAACGAGCTTCATTAAAATCCCCGTCTTTACCAAACTCGATCGCTCTTAAAAAGTAATAACGTACAGCATCCGCACCGTATTTATTTACTAAAGCGAAAGGATCGAGAGTATTACCCAGGCTTTTACCCATTTTGAGTCCATTTTTCGTCAGAAAACCGTGACCAAACACTTTCTTAGGTATAGGTAATTCCGCAGACAAAAGCATCGCTGGCCAATAAACCGCATGAAAACGTAATATATCTTTACCAATTAAGTGGAGATCGATGGGCCATCCTTGACTGAGAGCATTGGTTAAAGTGGGTGCTTGCTCTGGTTCGAGTAAAGCGGTAACGTAACCCAAAAGAGCATCAAACCAAACATAAATAGTATGTTTACTATCAGTTGGCATGGGAAAACCCCAATCTAGATTAACCCTGGAAACAGAAAAATCTTTTAAACCTTGGTTAACGAAATTGATTACTTCATTACGACGGCTTTCTGGTTGAATAAAATCAGGATTTTTGGCGTATATTTCCTCTAGTTGTGATTGGTATTTAGAGAGACGAAAAAAGTAATTTTCTTCATCGCGCCATTCTGCTTTTTTGTTGGTGTGAATCAGGCAAAATTGTTCTTCGTTGAGATCTTTTTCTTCTTTAAATTCTTCACAAGAGACGCAATACCAACCCTGTTGACGATCTAGATAAATATCTCCTTTGTCCCAAACTCGTTGGAAAAAGTCATTAACAATTGCTTGATGCTTGGGTGCAGTGGTACGACTAAAACGGTCGTATTGAATGTTTAATTTACTCCATAAATCTTTAAAACTAGGTACTATACGATCGCAATATTCCTGGGGTGGTAAACTTTTATCGGCTGCGGTACGTTCGATTTTTTGACCATGTTCATCTGTACCCGTAATCAGTAATGCTGATTTACCTTGTAAACGCTGCCAACGAACCAAGGCATCCGCAGTCATTGTCGGATAGGCACTACCTATATGGGGAACATCGTTAACGTAATAAAGAGGGGTTGTAACAACAAATTTTTTAGGCTCTGGGATTTTATTCATCTATAACAGTACGGAGAAACAGGTTTTAACCCTGTCAGCAAAGATGCTTTTGGGGTTTGCTTTACAATTCTAGTGTTTATAATGGTTTAGTTTATTTGTTCTTTAATTAAGTTATACAATATACAGTATTGTCGATCGCAAGATAATTGCTTCGTACTGTGGAAAATACTTAATACTTATTTGATTTATTTAACAAATTGCTTGAGCGATAATAACTTAATGACTCGCGATTCTAACAAATAGTATAGATTGTAATAAATCTTAAATTTTTATTTTCAGCAGTAAAAATACCTAGTTTTTAGTTCATTTACGAAAATTTCCGACTGTATTTATACTTATGCCTTTCAATAGTCCTCAGTGGATTGCGCGATCGCTGATAGCTTCTTTAAACATCAAAAAACAGATTTATTATGCACATCGAATTCCTCAAGATATACCAGTAATTGTCATTAGCAATCATCGCAGTTTTTTAGATGCTGCTTTACTGATTAGTTCTGTTCCTTATGAATTAAGAATTGCCTGTCACCACTACATGGGACAAACCCCAGGATTGAAAGAATTTGTTAATTTGCTGGGTTGTTTTCCTTTAGCTGCACCAGGACAAAAACAAAAACATTTTTTTGCTACCGCAGAAAACCTACTTGCTTCTAGACAATGGGTAGGCTTATTCCCTGAAGGAACAAAGCCCATGGTAGAAAAGACTAATCCGAGAGAAATCGGCAAATTTCAGCGTGGATTTGCTCATTTAGCTTATAAAATGCCTGTGGACAATTTAGTTATTTTACCAGTTGCGATCGCCTCTTTGTCCGAGACTATTTCTCCTACTTTTCCCATTCGCTGGCTTACCAATTTTGATGCTTCTGAACCACTTTTCCACCGTGATGGTATGCATCCGATGGTCATGTATCATCGTGTTAACTTATTATTCGGTCGCCCTTATTCCATTAATCGTGATAAAAAACAGCAATATCAAGGAAAACAGGCGAAACAGTTAGTAAATAGCCTCACTAATTACTGTCAAACACAAATTGCCGAATTACTTAAAGAAGGGTGTTAAATGGGCAGGGCTAATTAAAGTCACCGTTACTCAAGTTAACTTCAAGCCTGGAAATCACCGAGTTAGAAGCGGTCTGACGCAAGTAGCAGGTAGCAAATAGTCAGATGTTAATCAGATAATTCATCGAAATATTACTTGTTTCTGGCTACCTATTACTTATTCCTTCCTGACCAATCCCCCAAAACACGATCGTGACTACTTCCAACGGTAAATCTCGCGAATATGGCGTGGGACTTATCGCCCCTCAAACTCCCCAACAGTTAAAAAATTCTGTTTTCAAACTGGATTTGGTCGATCGATGAGATAATAAAAAATAAAACGTGATAACTTTTAACAATAGTACAAGTAAAATTAATAATTCTTCAGTTAATTTATTTAATCCTCAAAAGTCAGATAATACCCATCTTCCCTTGTTAATTTATTTGCCTGGAATGGATGGTACAGGAGAGTTATTCCACAATCAGATACCTAAATTGGCACCCCATTTTAATGTTCGTTGTTTGTCGATTCCCAGTACAGATTTAAGTAATTGGCAACAACTAACTATCGCGACTATTAACAGTTTAAAACAAGAGTTATCAGACAATTATCCAGAGCAAGTGTATCTTTGCGGGGAGTCTTTTGGCGGTTGTTTATCCATATCTGTGGCGGTAGCTGCACCCCAATTATTTGCAGGTATGATTTTAATTAATCCTGCATCATCTTTTAACCAACAACCCGTTTTAAGTTGGGGAATTAATCTAACTCGCTGGATACCAGAATGGTTACATAGCAACTCGGCGTTGGGTTTATTACCTTTTTTAGCAGAATTGAATAGAATTGAAAAAAGCGATCGCAAAGTGTTATTAAAAGCCATGAAATCTCTTTCTCAAGAGGTTGTGAGTTGGCGTTTATCCCTTTTGCAGGAATTTTTGGTCACGCCATTTCAAGGAAAGCAATTTGAGCAACCTACCTTAATCGTTGCTGGAGATCGCGATCGCTTGTTACCTTCAGTAGAAGAAGCCTCTAAATTGATCGATATATTTCCCAACTCCAAGATGGAAGTGCTACCCGATAGCGGTCATGCTTGTTTACTGGAAAAAGAAATTAATTTAGCAGATATTTTAGTCAAACATGATTTTTTAGTTTAGAGCAATAAAAAAAGCCTCCCCAAAAGAGGAGACTGGTTGAAACTCAAAATTAGTTAATTTGGTTAATGACTAACCAATAACTTTTTTCGCAGTAGCAACTACGTTATCCACGTTGAAGCCAAACTTATCGAGAGCCACGTCACCAGGAGCAGATGCACCAAAGGTATCAATACCCACAGATGCGCCGTTATCTCCCGTGTAACGCTGCCAACCAAAGGTAGTACCAGCTTCTACAGATAAACGTTTCTTAGCTACAGAAGGTAATACAGATTCTTTGTATTCTTCGCTTTGTGCTTCAAATAATTCCCAGCAAGGAAGAGAAACTACACGAACTTTTTTGCCTTCTGCTTTGAGGATATCTGCTGCTTTTACACAAAGCTCTAACTCACTACCAGTACCAATGAAGATCAGATCTAACTCTTCAGGAGCAAAGCCACAGGAGAGGACGTAACCACCTTTTTCTGCTTTCTCAATGGAAGAACCTTCTAACTGAGGTAAGTTTTGACGAGAAAGAGCAATCAAAGTAGGATGCTTTTTACTTTCTACTGCCACTTTATAAGCTGCGGAAGTTTCATTCCCATCAGCAGGGCGGAAAACTTGTAGTTGAGGAATCATCCGTAAAGATGCTACGTGTTCTACAGGTTGGTGAGTAGGGCCATCTTCTCCTACAGCAATCGAGTCATGAGTCATTACCCAAATTACTCTAGCCTCAGCTAACGCTGATAAGCGAATTGCATTACGCATATAGTCAGTAAAGACTAAGAAAGTTGCACCGTAAGGAATTAAACCACTACCGTGTAGAGCGATCGCGTTACAAATTGCTCCCATGGCGTGTTCGCGAACACCAAAGTGTAGATTACGCTCACCATAAGAGCCTTTTTGGAAGTCGCCAGTATTTTTGAGGGCAGTTTTATTAGAAGGAGCAAGGTCGGCAGAACCACCAATTAATTCTGGTAGGGTATCTGCGATCGTATTTAAAATTTTACCAGAGGTGTTACGAGTTGCTTCTGCTTTGTCTTCTGGGGTGTAGGTGGGTAAACAATCAGCCCAATTTGCAGGAAGTTCACCACTTACCATCCGTTCTAATAAAGCAGCCGAATCTGCGTATTTTGCTTTATAATCAGCAAAAGTTTTATTCCACTCTGCTTCTGCTTCTGCACCACGGTCTACTGCTTTACGGAAGTGAGCTAGAGCATCTCCAGGAACTTCAAATTCACCGTAATTCCAACCGAGATTTTCTCTAGTTAGTTTAACTTCATCTGTACCTAAAGCTGCACCGTGAACGCCGTAGGTATTTACTTTATTAGGAGAACCGTAACCAATAAGAGTAGTCACCTTAATAAAAGAGGGTTTATCGGTTACTGCTTTGGCTGCTTCAATAGCTTTCGCAATCGAATCAAGACTACCGTTATCTTCACCATTACCCTGCTCTACGTGCTGTACGTGCCAGCCATAGGCTTCAAAACGTTTATTAACGTCTTCGGTAAAGGCAATATCAGTACTTCCTTCAATAGAGATGCTGTTGTCATCGTAAAGTACAATCAACTTCCCTAAACCAAGGTGTCCTGCTAAAGAAGCTGCTTCTCCAGAAATGCCTTCCATGTTACAACCATCACCAGCAATGACGTAGGTGTAATGATCGATAATTTGGGAATCTGGTTTATTAAATTTAGCAGCCATGTGTGCTTCTGCCATTGCGAAACCAACACCATTAGCAACGCCCTGTCCTAAAGGACCAGTAGTTACTTCTACGCCTTTAGTAATGTGATTTTCAGGGTGTCCTGGTGTTTTAGAGTCCCATTGACGAAACTGCTTGATATCTTCAATACCTACACTGTCATAGCCTGCCAAATAAAGCAGAGCGTACTGCAACATACAACCATGACCAGCAGATAGGACAAAGCGATCGCGATTTAACCAATTGGGATTTTTGGGATTGTAGCGCATCAAGCGATCCCAAAGGACAAAAGCCATTGGAGCAGCCCCCATAGGCAGCCCTGGGTGTCCTGAATTAGCTTTTTCGACTGCGTCGATCGCTAAGAAACGAATTGAATTAATGCAAAGTTGTTCTACTGACTGGGTGGCAACTACCATAATCGTTATCTAACTAAACTACAGATAAAAAATAAATTTGAGCGTTCTCAAACTTGATGTCTGTGGGTTGCCCCAAGGCTCACTATCATCATCCCATTGTTGGGATCGACGAGCAAGTATGGTTAGAATTACTGAGGTCTTAGCTAGGACTCAAAAAGAGCTTTTTTCCCAGTTCTCGATTCATTTTTCATTATCTGGGGCAATTTTTATCGCTATTAATACTTTTTAGTGATACCAAACATCAAATAATCGAGTTTAACGCTAATTGCTCTGATATATGAACCCTGAATTAACTATATTTTTTAAATGCCAGGGTAACATTATGACCTCCAAAACCAAAAGAATTAGAAAGTGCTACAGCAACTTCTAATTTTCTACTTTTATTGGCTATATAATCAAGATCGCATTCGGGGTCTGGATTTTCTAAATTAATTGTGGGAGGAACTCGCTCGTTAGCGATCGCCATTACCGTGGCTACAGCTTCAATTCCTCCTGAACCACCAAGTAAATGACCTGTCATCGACTTAGTCGAGCTAATTGCGACATCATAAGCACTTTTGCCCAGAGCTTTTTTGATCGCTTTGGTTTCGGTGGAGTCATTAGCAGGGGTGCTAGTACCATGAGCATTAATGTAGCTCACGGCTTCTGGAGCTAGCTCCGCATCTTTGAGGGCTAATTCAATAGCTCTAGCTGCTCCTAATCCTTCTGGTACTGGGGATGTCATGTGGTATGCATCGCAAGTCATACCATAACCGACAATTTCACCATAGATTTTGGCATTTCTTTGGAGGGCGTGTTCCAAGTCTTCTAGAATCAGAATTCCCGAACCTTCTCCCATGACAAAACCATCGCGATTGAGATCGAAAGGACGACTGGCACTCTGAGGATCGTCATTACGGGTTGATAATGCTTTGGCAGAACAAAATCCTGCATAAGATAAAGGAGTGATAGCTGCTTCTGCACCACCACAAATCATGGCATCTGCATAGCCTCTTTGAATGAGACGGAAAGCATCACCTATCCCATGAGAGCCAGCAGCGCAAGCTGTTACCGTACAAGAATTAGGTCCTTTTGCTCCTGTATGAATAGCGGTCAAACCAGCAGCCATATTAGCAATCAGACTAGGAATTGTAAACGGACTAACTCGTCTTGGTCCTTTGTTTAGCAGAATTTCATTTTGGGTTTCCATCACTCGAATTCCGCCCACCCCTGTACCGATCAGAACTCCTACTCGATCTGCATTGAGATCGTCAATGACCAACTTCGCATCGGTTAAAGCTTGTTTACTAGCTGCAATGGCAAACTGAGAAAAACGAGCCATTCTTTTGGCTTCTTTTTTGTCCATATAATCATTAGGATCGAACCCCTTGACCTCAGCCCCAATTTGACAAGCAAATTGAGAAATGTCGAATGAAGTTACTTTTCCTACGCCATTACGACCTTCTAAAAGTCCTTGCCAATAGTCCTCAAGATTATTTCCAAGAGGAGTAATCGAGCCTAAACCCGTTATCACTACTCGTTTGATATCCCAGTTTGTCATTTTGCCCTCTAATTCTCGTACCAGAATGCTGCTGTGTTATGTTTACTTAATTACTGAACGGAGACCAAGGTTTGCGATCGCTCTTTGATTGACCACTCTTAACTATGTCTGACTCCGTAAATTATTGTTTTGCTGTAGACCAGAACTCCCAATGCTAATCTAGATTTATGCGGTGGTTTCTATATTAGAACTAATATGCTCTACTGCTTTACCCACAGTATCAATTTGTTCTGCTGCTTCGTCGGGAATTTCAAGATCGAATTCTTCTTCTAAGGCCATAACCAACTCTACTGTATCCAAAGAGTCTGCGCCTAAATCGTTGGCAAAGCTTGCTTCAGGAGTAACTTGATCGGCTTCAACTTCTAGTTGCTCGACTACAATTGATTTGACTTTTTCAAATATTTCTGGATTCATGTTTTTTTTCCGCTAGATACTCCAAATAAGATAAATGGAGAGGAAACGGGGCGGATTAATATCGCTTCCTATAGGACAAGTTATATTTTAAGATCGGCAATCTTCATCTTATCTGAAAGAGTGACACATCAGAAGATGACACATTAGCTATCTTGGGATAGGTGTTTTTAAGCCGATTGTTATGACGAAGTCAGAGGAAGCCCCGTCTTTTCAAGGCGGGGTCTCTCTGACTCTCTCAATAGCGCACCATTGTGATTTTTTTGGGGTTTTTGAAGCCAAGGGATACAGCTTTTGCAAAGTGCAGAGCCAGTTGACCAACGGTCACCAACAATATATTTTACTTACTCTCAAAAAAAAAGACCGCTTTTTTAAAGCGATCGTCTTTCGATTAACAATATTTACGAAGTCAGAGGAAGCCCCGTCTTTTCAAGGCGGGGTCTCTCTGACCGTTGGTTAAAAATGCATGATGGGTAGGCTATCCACTACCATTCCTGCGCACAATAACATCATGTAAAGAATCGAGTATTTAAACAAACCACGGGCTAGTTGGTTATCGGTAGGGTCTTGTTTGAGTTGCCAAGATTTCCGTAATAGATGGTACCCTAAATAGAGCGCGATCGCAAGATAGAAGATTCCCGATGCACCCAAAGGAAATACTAGTAGCAAGCTACAGGGTACAGTTAACAAACTATAAACCCAGATTTGATCGGCAGTAATAGCTTCACCCTCTACGACAGGTAACATGGGTACGCCTACTTGAGCATAATCGTCTTTGATCATTAGTGCTAAAGACCAAAAATGGGGAGGTGTCCAAAGAAATATCAGAAGAAATAAGAGCCAGGGAGTGATGCTCAAATCTCCCGTAACCGCAGCCCAACCGACCAAGGGAGGAATCGATCCCGCAGCACCACCAATAACGATATTTTGGGTAGTGTGACGTTTTAGCCAGTGGGTATAAATCAGCATATAAAAGACAATACCCGACATCGCCAAGCCAGCAGCTAAGAGATTGGCAAATAAAGCTAAGACGGTAAAAGATAATGTACCAAGAATAATTGCAAAAATGAGGGCTTGATAGGGTTGAATGTCTCCTGAAGGTAAAGGTCGTTTGCGAGTCCGCACCATATCATAGTCAATGTCGCGGTCATAGATGCAATTCATGACTTGTGCTGAAGCTGCTGCTAATGTGCCTCCTGTGAGAG
>NZ_LR213870.1:19829-21621 GCF_900659865.1 Hyella patelloides LEGE 07179 | reverse complement strand
ACTAAATGTTGATAAGGGCAAATAATAATTACAACCTGTAAGCCAATTTTTTGGTATAGCTCTGTGGCTATAGCTAAAGCAATAATGGTTTTACCGCTACCAGTCGCCATTTTTAATGTTCCACGACCTTTATTAGCTAACCAACTAATAACAGCCTTTGTTTGATAGTCTCGTAGTTTTAAATTATTAGGAAAGCGAGGGGTATTTAATAATTGATGTTGATAGTTACTAGACTTCTCTTTTACCTTATTTTTAACAAATTTTTTAGTATAATCTGTTGCTAATATTTGCCAGTCAATATTTTTTAAGGATAAAGTAGTATATTGATTCTGATGCTGTGTTTGCGAACTAAAATCATTATTTTCTAGATACATTAATCTAATTTATTTTTATGATAAACAAAAATTATAATATTTTTAAACTAAGTTGACTTAATTCAAGCAAATAGATATTCTTGAAATAAAATTAATAATATTTATTTAGGAAGTACATTATTATCAGTCGGAATTCTTATTACTTTGTCTACTATAAAAACTAGCTCGAAAGGTTGTCCCATTTTGCGAGAAATGAAAGTTTCTACCAAAGCTGCTTGTTTAGAATTGATATCTTTATCTGTTTGCAGAGTGATATAAACAATAGGGGGGTCTTGTGTCCAATCTACTTCAATGTGGCTATTATTAACTCCTTCTCCTACCGTAATGGTTTCATTGATTAATTTATTGGTAATTTCGGTGGTTAATTGTGCCTGCCTTACTAACTGGAAAAAACTTGCTCCTAATGGTAAAACTAAAATGCTAGTAAGAGCAAGAGTCCATCCTAAAGCATGGCTAATTTTAGTATAACCAGCCAAAATAAAAACAATCATGCAAGACAAAGTAATGCCTAAAAGATTTGTTAAATAAAGTAAAAAAGCACCCTTAGAAAAGTAATATTGTTCTTGGGAAGAAGATAAACCAACTACACATAAAGGAGGCATTAAAGCAACTGCGATCGCTGTACCTGCAACTGCATCACTAACACCCTTTCTCACTTTAGCAAAAGCACTAATTCCCCCTGCAACTACTGCAATAGCCAAGTCTACTAAATTAGGTTGAGTTCTTGCTAAAACCTCTGAACCAAATTCAGGTAGATCTACTAAATGTCCTGCAATATTCGAGAGTAAAAAAGCCATGATTGTTGCTCCAATTATGGAGAATAAACCTTTACGAAATAAAGGAAAATCTCCTTCTAAAGCAGCAAAAGCCATCGCTCTTAGGGGTAACATCAAAGGAGCAATTAACATTGCACCAATAATAACAGCAGTACTATTACTAATTAAGCCAAAAGTAGCAATTAGACAAGCACTAATAGTAAAAACAATAAAGTTAGTATTCCAGCTAGCATCTAACCATAGCTCTCGATGTAATTTTTTGATATAAACGTCTTTAACCTGTTTAGGTAAAAATTGCTTCAGAAATCTAATGGTTTTGATTCTTATGAATCGCCTAGCACGGCTATTTAAAAATTTTTGCTTTGGAGGATAATTATTAAAATCCATAATTAAGTTAAATAGAAAAAATTTTTTTGTTTGATAAATAATTAAATATAAATAATGAATGATTGGAAAATAGGAGGGATATAGAAGTATCAAAAATAATTAAGTAATAACTAATAACCAATGACGAATCATAAATAACTAACCACTAACCAATTATCCTTGAATTGGTACTAATTACTAAATTTATATCTTTTTGATTTATCAAAAATGTTCTTAAAAAAATACTTTATAATTTTTTGCTGTGGATTTTTTTGT
>NZ_LR213870.1:0-19729 GCF_900659865.1 Hyella patelloides LEGE 07179 | reverse complement strand
ACAAAAAAAAACAGTGACTTCTTGTATTCGGATTGATGGTCGTTGTGTCTTTACAATAGTTTCTCCTGAGTCTGATTTAGCAGGAAGAGTTAATATTATTCAAACTAGCTTAAATGATATTAAAGATAATTATCTCAAACAATCAGATGCTCAGTTGGATTTTAACACTCCAAAAGAGAATAATGAAAGGGTTGTAGATGTCTGTATTAATGCTAATTCATCTCAACCCTGTGATGATGATAATCCATCTAAACAAAGATTATTAACCATTACCCAAGGCATTGCTAATTTCTATGGCATGACTCCAGAAAGCACAGCAAACTTAATTATTAGCAGAGTCGAGGAAAAACTATTACAAGCTAAACAACAAAGACAATCTGATTATTTAATACGCCAGGGAATTATTAGTGTTATTTTGCTAATAGCGATCCCTATTTTGGGTTATTTATTACGTCGTTGGTCAAGAGCCTCATACAAAGCTAAACAAAATTTAAAATCTGCTAACGATCCGATTAAATCACCTTTTTCAACTTATTTAAACCAACGCAAAAGTTGGAATATTCAAGATATTAAACATCGTTTGTTACAGATTTCTCAAGTCATTATTTGGCCAGGTGGACCCCTAATAATTTTAGGTTTATTTCCTCAAACTCGTACGATACAGCTAATTATTATTACTGCCATTCGCTTACCATTGAGAGTAGTATTAGTTGCTATTGGTACTTATTGTATAATTCGCCTAATTTATAGTTTAATTAATAACTTAAGCTCAAAAATTGTTCGTAGCCAATTTGTGCTTAGCCCTAGAGCAAACAAAAGATTACAATTACGAATTAATACTATTTCTCAGGTTAGTAAAAGTGTTGTAGCTATTTTATTAATTCTTATTGGTTTTTTATTTTCTCTATCGGCTATTGGGGTCAATACTGCGCCATTTTTAGCAGGTGCGGGTATCATAGGTTTAGCCCTTTCTTTTTCGTCCCAAAGCTTCATTAAAGATGCTCTCAATGGTTTTTTAATTATCTTTGAAGATCAGTATGCAGTAGGAGACGTAATCAGTCTTAATCAAGTAAGCGGTTTAGTAGAAAATATTAATCTGCGGATTACTCAAATTAGAGATGCAGAGGGTAGCTTAATTACAATTCCTAATAGTGAAGTAAGGATTGTGGCTAATCTTTCCAGTCAATGGTCAAGGGCTGATATTAACATTCCTCTGAGTTATGATACCAATCTCGAACAAGCATTAACAGTAATCACTTACACTGCTACAAAAATGAGCCAAGATAATCAATGGCAACAGCTTATCTTGGATGAACCGCAAATTTTAGGAGTGGAAAAATTTAGCGATCGCGGTATTATAATAAGAGTGTGGATTAGAACCGAACCCCTCAAGCAATGGGAAGTCTCTCGTGAATTCCGCCGTCGCCTGCAAATTGCTTTGACAAATGCGGGTATTCCTTTAACCCCACCACAACAACTTTGGCTCAGTAAAGGGATGAATGGAATGGTGAGGGATCGGAAAGTGGCGAAAGATAGAGAGATCAAAAAAGATAGTCATAATTAGCAACCAACTATATTATCCTGCTTGACGGGACTAACCACTAATTACCAGCAGTGGTGCAACCAATAAATCAGCAAATTATGAAGATTTATGGGGCGTACAAGCCCCTCACAAACCTATTCTTCGGCTTCTTTATTCTCTGGGTTATCCAATTCCTCTTTAAATCCTTTGAGGGTTCTACCTAGCGCACCACCCAATTCAGGAATTTTCTTAGGGCCAAAAACCAACGCTGCTACTAAGCCAATTACTACCACTTCAGGCCAGCCTAAACCAAACATAATAACAATTCCTCTATAAAATCGATTAAAATTACTGTTTATGTAGATTAAAGAAGTCTGTCTTAGTATACCGCTAAACTATAGAGATATCTTTTTGCACTCTTTTGAGAGTTTCTGATATTAAAACCTTTTATAACTGGAATGTTACAATCCTCACAGCCCTCACTACGCCAAGAACAACACATCCTAATTCGCCAACTTGCCGATTCCATTATAGAATCTTGGCAAAAATACTTAAATCTTGAACCCTACCAATTACCAGAAGGATTAGGCTATGTAGAAGGCAAACTGGAAGGGGAAAAATTAAGAATTGAAAACCGTTGCTATCAAACCAGAGAGTTTCGTAAAATACATCTAGAACTTGCCAAAGTTGGAAATAACCTCGATATTCTCCACTGTGTAATGTTTCCTCGTTCTGAATATCCCCTACCAATGTTTGGTTGTGATATTGTAGCAGGTAAAGCTGGAATTAGTGCAGCGATCGCAGATTTATCTCCCACTAGCCCAGAAAAAACCCTTTCAGAAAGCTATAAACAAGAGCTTAAAACTCTCAATCCAGAAAAGTTTTCCCAACACCGCGAACTTCCACCTTGGGCTGATATCTTCTCAGAATATTGTCTGTTTATTCGACCCCAAACCGAACAAGAAGAACAAGATTTTCTGCACTACACAGAGGAAATGTTACGCATTCATTCCCAACAAGCCGTGATAGCTAAACCTCTATCTCCACAACAACAGGAACTCTATTTGGCAGGACAGGAATATTATTGTAATAAGCAACAGAAAAACGATAAAACCCGTCGTGTATTAGAAAAAGCTTTTGGTCCCGATTGGGCAGAATATTACATGAAATCAGTTTTATTTGATAGCCCAAAGGAAAAAGAAAGCGTATTGGAGTAGTTTAAACAATCAATTAATGCTTTGTAGTAATTAATGAATAATCAATAGTAAAGTAGGGTGGGCAAAATTAATTTTCTGAGTATGCTATGTGAGTTGCAGATAAAATCTGACCATCTTACAAACTAATAACTTTTTAATCTTCGGCATCTTACTGTTTCATTTTTGTTTCCAAATATACTTGACAAAAGCAACTAAATAATTGATATTGTCAAGTATATTCTTATCTCGTCTCGAAAAATCATGTCGATGACTCAGCATAGTGATTTTGAGTGCTTGGACTGTGTAAAAGCCGTCCGTCGTTTCAATCGGTTCTACACTCAGCAAATTGGAGTTTTACATGAAGGTTTATTAAAAAGTCCGTTCTCTTTAACTGAGGCACGGGTAATATATGAACTTGCACATCATGAAAAAACTACAGCTACTAAAATTGCCAAAGAGTTGAGCTTAGATGCTGGCTATCTAAGCCGTATCTTATGCAATTTCAAAAAACGCGGATTAATCGACAAACAGCCTTCTGAAATAGATGGACGACAAAGCGTCTTAGTCTTAACAGAGCAAGGGCAAGACTCGTTTAATATGCTCAATGCTTGTTCCCAAAAAGAAATTGAGGAAATACTTAACAAGCTCTCCTCAGAGAATCAGAACCGCTTGGTCAAAGCAATGGGAGTGATCGAAGAGTTGCTCGCTACTCGTTCTGAATCTCAAGCTCCTTATGTTCTCCGCCCTCATCAACCTGGTGACCTGGGCTGGATTGTTCACCGTCATGGTGTGCTGTATGCAGAGGAATACAATTGGGATGAGCAGTTCGAGGCATTAGTTGCTAGCATTGTAGCCAAATTTGTCCAAGACTACGATCCAAAACAGGAACGATGCTGGATAGCTGAGAGAGATGGTGAAATAGTTGGTTCAGTCTTTCTTGTGAAGCAATCAGATGAGGTAGCGAAGTTGCGCCTACTACTCGTTGAGCCAAAAGTACGTGGTTTAGGTATCGGTACTCGATTGGTAAATGAATGTGTGCGGTTTGCTCGACAAGCTGGTTACAGCAGGATTACACTTTGGACAAATAATGTTTTGCAAGCTGCTCGGCATATTTATGAGGTAGCTGGATTTCGCTTGATTCGGAGCGAAGAAAACTACAATTTTGGTCATTATTGGATCGGAGAAACATGGAATCTGGAATTATAACGCTCTGAAATTGCTCTTTGCGTAACGACTTTCATACTTTCAGCCAATCTCTTGTTTTTTTCGGCATTTGTCTATCATTTGGTGCAATATTTGTTTTAAGTGATTATCCGTCCTTGAGATAAAAGCATAATTCCCCAACAGTCTCAAAAATTAGAAGTAGAGTAAGATATAGTTTGCTCTAACTTTTAATTACTGGTTAATGTCCAGAAATTCTTGCAGATATTGATTAACTAATTCGGGTTGTTCTTGTTGTACCCAATGTCCACTATTAGAAATGTAATGAAGCTGAAAATCTCTGACATACTCTTGAGTATTGTATGTTAATTCTTTGCCTAAAGCAGTGTCATTTTCTCCCCAAATCAGCATAGTTGGTATTTCCAATACTCTCCACTCTTGTTGCAGAGAAATCCCTTTAAAATTGCAGCGATAATAATTAATCATCGCAGTAAGCGCACCTGGCTTTGCAGCAGCTTCTTTGTATGCTTCTAAGTCTTGCTGAGTAAATGCCGTTTTGTTGGTTGCGGTTTCTGTAAAAGCAGCAGCAATCAAACTATAGTTATTGGCTTGAAATAAAAACTCTGGTATCGAGGGAAGTTGAAAAAAGATTGCATACCAACTTCGTAGCATTTGTTGCGGATTGCTTTTGAAAGCTTGAGCAAATAAAGAGGGATGAGGAAGATTCATAACAATCAGTTTCTTGACCATATCAGAGTAAGTATAAGCAAAATGCCAAGCAACTACTCCTCCCCAATCATGTCCTACTAAGATACAGGTTTCATAGCCCAAACCTTTAATTACACCTTCGATGTCTTTAAGTAGCTCACTAATAGCATAAGCTTCGATTGCTTGAGGTTTTTCGCTATCGTTGTAACCTCGCAAGTCAAGAGCAACTACTTTATAGTTTTTAGCTAATTCTGGAATTTGATGTCTCCAGGAATACCAAAACTCAGGAAAACCATGTAGTAAAAGTATTAACTCTCCTTCTCCTTGGGTAACATAATGCAGTCTGATACCATTACTAATTATGTAATTATGTTCGAGGTTATTCTTAAATTCCACCACAGTCGCAATTTTTTTAGTTATTTTAATAATTTGATTATAGAAAAGCTGCTGCTTAGATCATCTTTTACTAACAATTCCCGACCACTGTACCTTTTTCTGTTTACTACGTCGGTAGGAAAAAAAATAATCTGGTTGCTGATAAGTACAATGATTAGAGACTGCAATTTGCTGGTCACTAATCCCTAATTGCTGTAGCTGAATCTCATTTACTCGCCTTATATCCAACCTAACTCTTCCTGGTTGTTCATCTTCCAATAACGGGGAATTCTCGATCTCAAACAATGCTTTTAAAATATCTTTCTTTGCACTGTGCAGAAGTTCCGTCGATTTGTGATTTTCTTCGTATAGAAGTTGCGTCGGAATGTCTCCAACTATTTTCTTGATTTCTGCGACTAAAATACTCTTTCCCACCTCTGCTGCTACTGTTTCACTTACCTGATAAACTTCTCCTGAAATTGCAGGACCGATCGCGATGCGTAAATCTGCTAAATTACTACCATCCTCTTGAAAAAGAGCGATCGCTTTTTGGACAATTCTTTGTGCTGTACCGCGCCAACCTGCATGAACAGCAGCCACTCTACCAGTATGAAGATCGCCTATTAACACGGGGTTACAATCAGCACTGGCGACCCACACCCCTTGATTTAAGCCATCTGTAATGACTCCATCTGCATCAGGAAACGTTGCATTTTCGTCTTTGGGAGTAGTGGCAATTTTTTGAGGAGTTAAAATAGTATTACCGTGTACTTGCTTAACCCGATAAGTAGTAGCTTGATAATCTAAGGCTTTAATTAATTTTTCTGGAGTACAAGGGTAGCATTGTTGAGTAAAAAAACCATGTTGCCAATCTACTAACAATTCACAAGTCAAATAGGGTAAACCTGACCATTCACGCCATTGCCAAACTGAACTGTTAATGGTTGCCGATGGATTGTTTGAAGACATGATTTATACTCAAAAAAAAGAGACTAGCAATAGCTCTTATTTTAGAGCTTTCTTACTAGCCTTAAATAGTTATTTATCAATGAGCGATCATTTATTATCAATTGCGTCTTCCCTTAGTAGAAAGTTTGAAATCAAAAATAATACTTGATTTATATTGATAAGCTGTTAATCTTTCGTCGAGCAATAGTTAATTCTCAAGAGCCACAAACTCATTAGACTTTGCTACAAATTTCCAAGCAATACCTTCAGGATCCTTACTCTGACTCCACATTGCAAAATCGGATTCGGATTTAACTTTATTTCTACCTACAGTACTAGAATTAACATCTAAACGTTTTGCTAACTCTGCTTGATTAAGAGTTGTAACATCTAGTTGTGCTGATTCAGTGGTGGTAGAAACGGTTTCCGTTGCGGTTTTCGCTTGCTCTTGCTTTGCAAGTTGAGTAATTTCTTTAAAAGATACAGTGTTGGATTCTTTAGTAGTAGATGAAGTGCTAGTAGTAACTTGAGAAGTTGTTTCTGCAATGGTGTCTTCTTCCTCATCAAAATCACCAAAAGGTTCACTATCGTCAAAAATACGACCTAGTGCGCTGGCGGTGGGGAAGTAATAAACCACACCTTTATCTTTAACTTTTGTGGGAGATGTACCGTATTCTAAGGATTTTCGCTCTAAAAAAGCTTTAGCTGCTCTTGCTGAGAGGTTTGCTTTGAGAGACAAGTCTAAAGGGGTTAAATATCCCCGATTTTCTTTAATCAAGTTATTGAAATAAGGATTGACTTGCTCACTCCATTTTCGCCATTGATAACTTTGCCAGGCTTTCCAACTAACAATTAAAACTGATAGTCCAAGCAATACTGGCCACAATTGGCAAATAATGACAATAGCAAAAGCAACTGGAATAATTAAAACAAGAATCCCATTAGAATTACGGTCTAATACTTGTCCAGTCATGATTATGGCTGTAATATTGTATTCGATTTTTGCTTGCAAAATTACTTGCAAGATTTAATTGCTATATAGTAATGCAAATTGCGTTGCAATGCACGCAAGTAGAGCAAAGATTTACATCTCATATCTAATTTGTTGCGATTATTTTAGATAAATCAAGGCGTTGCAACATTGCTTTACGTGCTGCAATAGCTAAAGAATCATCTAGCTTGCTAAGAGTAATTTCTTTTTGATACTTGTTTTCTAAGGCTTTTTTAAGCAACCAATCGGTGATGAAAGGGTTTTTTGCCAGTAAAGGACCGTGGGAATAGGTAGCGATCGCATTATGATAAAATGCTCCTTCCATACCATCTTCTCCATTGTTACCATAACCAGTAATTACTTTCCCCAGATGTTGCACTGTCTTGAGATATGTCCTTCCGCCATGATTTTCAAAACCAATCACAATGGGTCGATCTCCCCATATAGTTTCTAATTCTGTTGCTAAAGGTTTAGCGGTAATTTCAAAAACCACATTACCAATACAGCGAGGCGCATCAATACCAGGGTGTTTACTTACCATGTCCAGTAAACCCAAACCCTCAATTTTTTGACCCAAAGCTGGCTCGTAATAATGTCCCAACAGTTGAGGAGAGCCACAGGTAAACACACCAGGAGTATCATTATTTAAAGTTTGTTGTAGCGCAAACGCTTTCTCCCCCTTTAAGTCTCGCATCACAATCTCTTGCTGACGATCCTGTGCGCCTCCCCCCACAATAATATCCACTTGCTGAAAAGTTTCCGATGGAGTTTCGCGATCCAACGGAACAATTGTTACTTGAATATCTCGCCACTGACAACGACGTTGCAAACAAATTACATTGCCGCGATCGCCATAAGTACTCATGAGGTTAGGATACAGCCAGCCAATTGATAATTCCATACTTTGAGGTTAAAGATTACTTTCTATTACTTTTTGAAGAAAATGTTAAATTTAGTTAAACTGTGGAAGGAAAGAATTGTGATTGATAATTAAGAACAGCTTGTCTGTGAAAAGTTAAACCATGACTGCAACTCCTACTGTAACTAAAGAAAGAGCTGTTAAAACAGTCCCAAAACTATACCCCAACTTTAAGGTAATCGTTCTTGATGATGATTTTAATAGTTTTCAACACGTCGCTGATTGTTTAATGAAGTATATTCCTCATATGACTAGCGATCGCGCTTGGGAATTAACTGTTCAAGTAGATGGAGAAGGACAGGCTATAGTTTGGATTGGTCCTCAAGAACTAGCCGAACTCTATCATCTACAGCTAAAAAGGGCTGGTTTGACAATGGCTCCCTTGGAAGCAGCTTAATTGGTTATCAGTCAACACGGGAGTGGAATAGCGCAACAGCCTTGCAGGAGGGTTTCCCTCCGCAGAGGACTGTTGTAAGACAGCGCGCTTAACCAGAAGCATTTCCTCTCGTCAACAGTGGACAGAGATTGGTTGGTCTTATTATATTTAGAGTTTTCTAACTAATTGTTTTTGAAAACTAGCGAAATTTAAACAAAATGATAAATACAGTAAAAGCAAATGGCAAGTTTTAGATACGATTCATGTCAAATGCTCAATACTTTCTATTGTTTTGATACATTGAAAATCTCTAAATTTAATTTATAGTGGTTAGCCACGATCGTGAATTAAATTGGTTAGGTGATACTGTTTACTGGTTACTGGTTACTGTTTGAATGAATAAACCTTCTGAGGGTCGGTTAGTTTGGAATCACTCTACTCATATTCCTGGTTTGATTCCTCGTTTGGAAAAGTTGATTAAGTATCAAGGAATTAAGACTGTTACCCCAGGAGTAATTAAAACAGTTAGGGGTCGCTGTCCTCATTTGAAATTAAGGGTGTCTGTGCCGATTTGTGGCGGTTATAAAGTGATTGCTCGCAAAGGAAAGACAGTACAAGAAGTTTTTATTACTACGACTTTAGAACAAGCTGAGTTAGAAAAAGCGATCGCACAGTGTCTATCTTAGCCAGAAAAATTTTATAGTAACTATCTAATTATCGTTTCCAGATTTAATAATTGGCTTTAATTCTGTTACTAACTGCTCGGCTCTGACTTTTCTACCTTCTGGCATTAAATGATAATGAGTATCGGCAAAATAACTAACATTGTCTTGGATATTTAAAGATTCTCGATCGTAAATTGTGGGGGCAATTTTTGAGAGATAATCAGCTGTTATTTCAACATTTTTTAGAGTCCTTTTGGTATCACTTCCATACACCCAAGGTAGAGATAGAACTAACTTTCCTCCCTTGGCTTCCACTTCTTCATTAAATTGTAAAATTCGCTCGAAAGAGTGTTGAGAAATTGAGTTTTTAATAGGTAGTTTCCACCAATCTTGTTGTCTTTCTTTAACAACTGTGGGATCGCCTTTATCACTTACAGGATCGGAATAATAACCAGTAAATTCTCCTTGAGTTGCTGCATCTACTCCTGATTTTGCTACCGCACGTAAAGAAGGAATGCCTAAAGCAATAACCTCTTGTAAAAACTGTTTTACAGGGATTCCGCCCAATCCTGGTCTGCCAATAGCAACTCCAAAAGAAGTAGAGCGATCTCCTAAACCATCATTATCTAATAACAATAAGTATTCAGGAATTAGTAAGACAATATCCCCTGGTTTTACTCGATCGATTACACTGGGTAAAATAACATCTAAACCGATAGGACCATCTAGCCCCAGGTTGATTACAGGAATGCCTAATTCTTGTTCTATTAAGTCAGAATCTATCGTATAGTGCGCTCCTGAGCCTCCTACGATCAGTAGTCTTGGTGTTTCTGTTACCGATTCAGCGATCGCTATTTTCTGAAAATACATCCTCCGCAGCCAACTTAGTTCACCACCGTAATAAACGTTATAAAAAAAGCCCAGCGACCAAGCAACACCTGTAGCTAGAAACCAAGGTATTAATGTTCTAATTGTTTTTGACTTTTGTTCGTTCATTTTCAATCAAAATTACGACTAACGACTAATAACTAACCAAGAACAAACAATAAATTAAAATTCAAAATAAATAAATTCTGAAGGTATATTTGCAGCCAATAAAATTGTCAAACCTAATAATAAAGGAGATATTTTAGGTGAAAGCAATAGTTCATATTCAAACTTGTTTTGCCACACTGCCAAATGTTCTAAAAAAAGAACAGCGATCGCAAGTAACAAGATAATAATTAAAGCTGTTCCTTGGTTAACACTATAATTACTAAACAATGCGCCTAAATTACTAGGAGAATAAGCCCAAGGAGTAATAATTGTTTTTAGCTTCATTAACAAGCGATTAATATCAGTTTCCATAAAGAACAAACAACCTAAATTAACCGCAAAAAAAGTTGACCCCCAAGAAACAAACTGTGGTTTAGCCACATACTTACTAGACATACGAGACAAAGGTCTACCTAAATAGCGGAGTAATAATAATAAACCGCCATGATAAGCACCCCAAATTATAAAGTTCCAAGCTGCACCATGCCAGAAACCAGACAGAGTAAATGTAATAAATAAAAAGAAAGGTGCTAGTTTTTTTCGCGATCCCATTAGAGGTAAAAAGACATAATCCCTAAACCAAGTACTAAGAGTAATATGCCATCTGCGCCAAAATTCGTTGATACTTTGAGAAGTATAAGGAGCTAAAAAGTTAACTGTCAATCTAACGCCTAAAACTCTAGCAATTCCTAAAGCAACAAAACTATAACCAGCAAAATCAAAATAAATTCTCAGTGTAAACAAAAAGGCGAAAAACCAAATCATCCACGGATTGTCAGTATTGCTCAAATCAATATAGGGAGAGAGGTTATCTCCTAACACAAATTTGAAAAATATTCCCAAAGATAACCAGCGCAAACCCTCATAAACATTTTCGACAGTAAACTTAAATTTAAAACCTTTTATCTGAGGAAATAAACTACCTCGTCTTTCAATAGGACCTGCAACAATCTGAGGAAAAAATGCCACAAAGTTAATATAATCAATAAAACCAATTGGTTTTTTTCGTCGTGAATTAAGAGAATCCACAACAAAGGCTATCATCTGAAAAGTGTAGAAAGAAACCCCTGGAGGTATCCTCGTTGGGACAAAAGAGAAATTACGGCTAAAAATTTGCCAAGTGAAGCCATCACGCCATGTATCAGGAATATTAGTCAGTAACCCAATAACATCTTCCACAAAGAAAATAAGATACTTAAAATAAGCTAAAACCACGACATCAAAAATAATCAACAACGTCGCTATTAACTTTGCTTTAGCTCCCTCACAGCGCAACATATATTGCACCATCAAATAATTAAAAATAATCTCGAAGACAAAGACCACAAAACTTGAAGCACTAGCATTAAAAAACAGCAGCATGGACAAAACCATCAAACCCACACTGTCATAAAAGCTCTGCCACAAATTCAATGATTTACCAATAGAGCGTACTGTAAAAAACGGTACACTAAATAGCAGCAATATCCACCAAAAAGAAAAGTCTGAATAATTCAACTAGCTTCTTGCTCCATTTTCATAGCAGCAGTTTGTTAGACACTCTCTAAAATGCCTTTACAATTTTAAACACAATAACACTGGTATTGACTACCCTTGAAATATTATCAGTGTAAAAAATTAAAAAGGATAATATCCGAGGTTTTCGGCTAAAGGACCAACTATTTTCTGCAATTTCTTAATTTCGGACTTTGGTACTTGGTGTTTGTTATAAGAACTACCTATTTTCTGCTTAACTACATTTTGGTTTAATTCCAAATTTAAATAATGAGAAATATCAGCTATCACCTGATTATCTTGATAAAGTCGTTCATAGGGAATTACCATTGCTCCTAATTTTTGAGCATCTTCCAAATATCCTTGTACTAAAAGATGCCAATGGTGTGCAAAATCAAAAACATTTGATATTTGGTCTGTTGGCCATTTAGAAAATAAATTCCATTTTCCAAGATGATGATGTATCGACTTATAAGCTTCATAGGGATTTCTGTGTAAAAGTAAGAATTGTGCGTTTGGGAATAACCACTGGAGATAAATTCCGTGTTTACTGGTTAAACGCACCTCTTTTAAACCCCATCTTTTGTAACCATTATTAATTGCAGGAGTTTTGTATACAGTTCTTATAAGATTACGATAACCTTCAACTAAATCTGAGACATCAGGATACAAGTTATCTGTTACTTGTTGATCGAGTTTTTTTTCATAATTCTTTCTACTTGACAAAAACCATTTATCTTGAGGGTAGGTTTCCGTTAAACTTCTTAAAGAATCTGCCTGATTTTGAATTAAATGGCAATTAGCAAATGGCTCTCCCCAAATTAAAGTTTGCTCGTTAGAGTTGATCAATCTTTGTAATAAAGTAGAGCCAGAACGCCAGCTAGATGCCAAAATAAAAATTGGTTTATCAATTACATCACTACGAGAAAGTGAAAAGCGATCATCAATAATTTCAAGAGCTTGTTCAACTGATTGAATACTTTTAAACATTTTTTCCGACTGTGTCATACTGTTGTCGGATTCAAAAAGATTTAGATTCAAAAATTTTTTTGATAGGAAATTATTCATGATTTTCCTTATTTATTTTTTTGACATAATTTAAGACTAACTTCCTAATTTGCGAAACAACTATTTTAAAAATTTATACGTTCTAAATAAATCGGTTTCATGCTACCTGATGTTTAGAGTTGGTGGCTCTACTGAGAAGTTAAGGAAGCTTTGATTGAGAAGGGAAAAAAGGAAAGATTCAATATTTTCAAATTAGACTTATTTTAAACCGCAGCAATTCTTAGTTTGATAAGTTAAGGCTTGAGAAGCTGTATTTTGGTCGAGGACTAATTCTTAATTTTTTATCAATCCTTAATTCCCAGTCTTTAAGTCAGAGATTACTCCGCCGTAAAACGACGGAGCCTGTCTTGATGCGCGTTCCCTTGCGCGACGCGGAGCGAGTCCTTTAGGGTCTTACGCCGCCTATCACGGATACCGTTCCGCATAACGCGGGGGTGGATAGGGGGGACTTCAACAGCCCGCAATCAACTGTGGTCAGCAAAACATCAAACCAGAAAAGTCCCCCCATCCCCGCACATCGCTGCTCTGACCGTTGGTCAAAATTCGCTTAATTATACTTTAGTAGCTCACAATTTAGCCGAAAAGTCCACCCCAGCCTTTGCTTTTCCCTGCGGATGCTACTGGTGCTGCAACAGTTTCTTCCAGTTCTTCTACTGGTTCATCTTTGGCATCTGCTAAAGCAGAAACATCGTAATTTTCCACTAAGAATTGAGCAGATTTAGCAATAGTAGGATAATCCCAAAAAAGGGTAGAAGGTAATTCTTCATCAAGAACATCTTCAATGTCTCCTACCATAGTTACAGCATCGATAGAATCAAGACCATAACGAGTTAAAGGTTCAGTTGCTTTAATAGCTTCTGCTTCTAAAGAAAGTTGCTCTGCAAGTTGAGCTTTTAACCAGTTTTCTACTGTAGTTTGATTAGACATTGATGAGTTCGGCATTAGTATTATCCTCTTGTTTTATAGTATTTGCTTCAGCCAGTTGAATAGGAACAATAGAAAATGATTTGTTTTCTTGATGTAGTTTAACTAATTCTTGAGCAACATTTTCTATGTAATGTTCAGAAATTGTATAAGGTAGGGGTCGAATTGTTCTTAGTAAACGATGTAAACTTAAGACTAACCATTCTCCTTGAGCGAAAAAGTCTCCTAATGAATTGCGGTTGTAAAGCCACATATGGAGACAACAAGCAGATGCATGGAGAGTGCAGTACTTTTTAGCAATCTCGAATAGTTCAGGGGATTGATCGTGACCAAACTCGAATTTGGAATTGGCAATCTCTGAGTCATGAGCATCTAACTCTTCCAGTACTATGTTGCCCAGATTAATCAGTTTTGATAGCACCTCTTGATTAAGCTCTGCATTTTGCTGTAATTCGTCAAGTTTTTTCAGAGCAACTTCCAGTCCGTGGAGAGGATCATCCATACCACGACCAAATAGTTCTAGCTTATTGGCATCAAAGGCAGGTACTGGATTAGCTAAAGAGAATATTTGCTCTAAACGCTCTGCTATACCCTTCATCGTTTCTGGTTGACGACGACGACGCTGTTTGGTCAATTGGCGGAATTGTAGCATTAAAGCATGAAGATTTACCACGGTACTCCCATCGAACATACTGATAATAGAGTTGTCCCGCAGTATCTTTTGAAACATTCCGAAATCGTGTTCATCGCGCATGTAAAAACGAGAACCCAATACAGGATAAATATTGTTGATGGTATTTTCTATTTGAGTAGTTACAAAGTACTTAACTACTGATGCCCAAACACTAAACTGTTGGGGAATGACACTAAAACCTCTAGCAGCACCAATAGTTTCACAATCACAGAGCAGAATGTCTAAAAAGGCATCTACAAGAATTCTGCGGGGTTGAGGTAGATCGAATACTGTTTTATTGTAAATAACTCGCTCTGAAGCGAAATTAAGGGTAGTACGCAGGGCTGTATCTACTGCACCTAGAGAAAAAGCAGCACAAAGAGTACGAGTAATTTGAAAACCTTTAAGACCTAATTCTAAGCCGTCTCCTTCTTTCAGTAGCAGCATCGAATCAGGTACAAAGCAGTTTTTAAACCCGATACCACTCATATCAGAAGCACGAATACCGTGAGTGTGGATTTTAGGGAGATTGTAATATTCTGAATCTGCTATTTCTCTTTTATCAACCATAAACAGAGATAAACCTTTTGCTTCCCCTTTTTCACCTGTTCGGGCTAAAACAAAAGAAATTCCTGAGATTGTAGCGCGATTTATGGGCCATTTTTCCCCATTTAGTAAGTAACCTCCTGGTACTTTAGTAGCTGTTAAATCCCCATTAACTAAATCACTACCATGTTCTTTCTCTGAGTAGCCCAAGCACATTGCGCCGTGTTCTTCTCGTACAAATTTAGATAGCTTCGCTTTTTGTTCTTCTGTTCCCGCCATCCAACAGAGGAAAGACCAAAACATAGTGGTAAAAGCAATACCTGTAGTTTGATCGCGACGACACAACACACGAACTATGGCAACAAATTCTTCAAAGTTGGTGAATTTACCACCGCAGTTTGTAGGTGTGTAATAGTCTGCGAGTTTCCAGTTATATAGCCATTCAATTTCTTCGTGGGGAAAAGCTTCTGTTTCGTCTATTTCCATCACTTTCTGGAAAGACATTACGCTTTCAGGGATATTAGGGTCACCTAAAGCTTTTTCTAAGGCTTCTGCTGTTTGATATTGTTCTAAATTTGTCATTTGTTAATAGTTGGTTTTTGGTTGTTCGTTGCTTCCCCTGCTTCTTTGCTTCTTTGCTGGGTGCAAGATTTGTGTTCCCACTCTTACTAATCTTACTTCTGGGAAATTGTTACTTTTTCCGCTAGCGACTCTACTTCTCCTTTTAAAGAACGAAATTTGATACTTAGTTCGGGGTTCTCGCACCAATCATCTACTATAGTAAGCGTTCCTGCTACAAATTTGTCTCGACAGGCGCGACGCTGAATTTTTCCACTTGCGGTTTTTAAGATATTGCCCGATTTAGCTAAAACGATACCGTAGACTTGTATTTCGTGTTGTTCGGCGATTTCTTGCTTAATATCGGCAATAATTGTTTCTGTGTCTAAGTCTCCGCTACGGCGTTCTACTTCTTGAACTACTATTAATCTTTCTTCTCCTTTGTCTTGAATAGAGAAAGCTGCACCATAATCGGAACGCAATGAGGTGTGTAACTCTTGTACCGACCATTCAATATCTTGGGGATAGTGATTAGTACCCCGAATGATAATTAAATCTTTAATTCTTCCTGTAATGTATAGTTCCCCTTCGTGAATAAAACCCAAGTCACCAGTACGTAAAAATGGCCCTTCTTGAGTATCTTGGAGGTAAGCGTCAAAAGTAGCTTTCGTCACATCGGGGCGTTTCCAGTAGCCTTGCGCCACACTGGGGTCTTTAATCCAGACTTCCCCTACTTCGTCGTGAGCTTTAGCAGTCATAGTTTGCGAATCAGCGATCGCAATTTGCGTATCGCATACCTTCTTCCCACAGCTGGCAATTATTCTCACACCATCTTCTTGTTCGGGATTGGCAACAACTACCTTATCTTGCTCCATTGCAGAAGTTTCTACCCCTAAAAATACTGGTCTAGTACCTTTAGGCTTTGTTGTAGCTAGTAGGGTATTTTCTGCTAAACCATAAGAAGGGGCAAAAGTTTCCCATTTAAAGCCACAAGAACGAAAATTTTCGACAAATTTTGCCATTACTTGAGGATTAATTGGTTCTGCTGCATTTCCCGCAGCTTCCCAACTACTTAGATCTAGTTCAGCGATTTGTTTTGGTTTGATGCGACGAGTACAAAGATCGTAGGCAAAGTTAGGGGCTTGGGAATGTGTTCCCTTATACTTGCTCATGTTTCGCAGCCAATTCAAGGGACGCTTGATAAAGGAAAAAGGCGACATTACATAGCAAGGATGGGCGTTGTACAACGGTACCATCATCCCTTCTACCAGTCCGTAATCATGGAAATAAGGCATCCAAGTTACAGTGACACTATTGCTATCGTAACCACAAGCTTGCTGTAAATCATGGCAGTGATGCATTAGGTTGTAATGAGTCAGCATCACTCCTTTAGGAGTAGAAGTTGAGCCAGAAGTGTATTGTAAATAGGCTAGTTGATCTTTATGTACTTTCGGATCGAGCCACTCATCAGCTAAATTAATATCTACTTGAGCGGTATCGATCCAGCGCATTTGCTCAAATTCAGGAAATTCATCTTTAACTGTTTCGATTAGTTCAAAAATACCTGCCGTAGTCAGGGCAATTGTGGCATTAGCATCCCTAACAATGGATCGCAGTCTGGGTAAAGTCCGTTTTAATCTCCCTGACTCTGGAGGGGGTACAGGAATGGCAATTACCCCAGCATACAAGCAACCACAAAAGGCAGCAATTACTTCTAAGCCCTGGGGATAAAGTAATAAAGCTCTTTCTCCTTCTGCGTTATGTTTTTGCAGCAAAGCAGCGATCGCTCTTGTCTGGCGATCCAATTCTTCATAGGTAAAACTATCTCCCTCTTTTTTCCCATCCACCATAAAGGTATAGGCGCGATCTTGAGGTTGTTCAACTGCTCTACTGCGTAATAATTCGACAATAGTAGTCGGCTCTGTATTAGATTTAGAAGTTGCTAAACTTTGAGTCATCAGTAGTCTGGATTATTGCTAACAAACATCAGCTTTTAAACCAGTTAACACTGATTTAAGATAGCCATTGCTTACTTAATTATGTTTTTCTTAATCTAATTTGGCTACTGTTAGAGGCTAATTTCACGAAAAAATCACGAAACGCGAAATCTGTTTTTTTTGATACAAAAAGATTTCGATCTCAGTTTATTTAGATGACTTTAATTTCTGAGTTAATATTAAGTGGGGAAAATAACTCATTAACCATATTCAAAAATGGGATTAGAGGTAAAGGGGATGGAAACTATTACACAAGAACGCAAGATTGCTTCTCTAACGGTAGAAGATGTAGCGAATCTGGCTGACCGCTTAGAGCAAGATGATTATAATACGCCTTTTGAAGCTTTAAAGGATTGGCACTTACTTAGAGCGATCGCTTTTCAAAGAAGAGAATTAGTTGAACCCTATCTTTATCTCTTGGATATTGAAACCTACGACGAATCTTGATTCAGTTATTCAGTGACCAGTGATTGGTTGCAATAATTAACAAATAACTCACAAATCACGTAGGGTGTGGTGAGCATTATAAGTAACGTACTGAAATTTATTTATGATAATTTGTGGATTTTATGAAATCCTCATTTTTTAGCTGAAAGCTCAAAGCTTTTGGCTTCTTTATTTTAAGAGAAATTAAGAAACTTGTTGCCTTTTATTTGAGTAATGCTCGCTCGACAAAACTCTCTAAAATTCTTAACCAATTATTAAATGATTATTAATCTAGCCTTTCTTTTCTGGGGAAAACTCAGCAAAATATGGGGAAAACCTGACTTATCTGTGGATAACTCCTCCAGCACACTTACTGGAAAATTGATGAATGTTCACTGATAAGGTGAAAAAGTGGAGCCGAGCAGAGTCGAACTGCTGTCCAGACTGGATATTGACTTTCTGCTCATTCACAGGCTTAGTTCTTATAATCCCAAGAACAGGAACTATCAATTATCCCTGATAGTAGGATGTTCCAGTAAAGTCTTTACGCAATCAGTCAACTGAAAGTAACTAAAAGGTGCATCCGTTGGGGTTTCGTTTTAGCCGTTAACGGAGTCGGACTAAAAGCGAGCAAGCCTCAGTTTGGGCTTAGGCAAATACTGCCTGACGCTCGAATTTTACGATGTTGTTTGCATCTATATTTAGATTTGAGCCTTGATTTACGAGAGGGGACTCACTCTCGACCTGTATCACAAATTAGCTTTCGCCAACCTGTCGAAACCATTACGGCCCCTTGTCTTAATTTGTATTGTAGCGAACTTTTTACGAATAGTGCATCCTAATCAATCCAATTTGTGCTAAAAAGTTACAAAACATTGAGTAGTATTGCTATTCGTATCTTTGAAACAAGGATTCACTTTACACTAAATATTCTGAATAAATAAGTCTGCAATAGCAAGTTATTTTTAAGATTATGTTTCCCATTCATCGCCCTCGTCGCCTTCGTGCTAGTACTCAACTGCGCCGTATGGTGCAAGAAAATACCCTCACTGCTAGCGATCTGATTTATCCTTTATTTGCTGTACCAGGAAATGCGGTAGCCAAAGAAGTAACTTCAATGCCTGGAGTGTATCAGCTATCTGTAGATAAGATTGTTGAAGAAGCTAAAGAAGTTTACGATTTAGGGATTCCCGCAATTATTCTCTTTGGTATTCCTGAAGATAAAGATATTGATGCTACTGGTGCATGGCATGATTGCGGTATTGTGCAAAAAGCAGCCACAGCAGTTAAACAAGCTGTACCCGATTTAGTAGTAATTGCTGATACTTGTCTTTGTGAGTATACTTCTCATGGTCATTGTGGCTACTTAGAAGTGGGAGATTTGACAGGGAAAGTTCTCAACGATCCTACTTTAGAGTTATTGAAAAAAACCGCCGTTTCCCAAGCAAATGCAGGAGTAGATATTATCGCGCCTTCAGGGATGATGGATGGTTTTGTTACTGCTATTAGAGAAGGTTTAGACGAAGCAGGATTTACTGATATTCCGATTCTTTCTTATGCTGCGAAATATTCCTCTGCTTATTATGGCCCATTTCGTGATGCTGCGGAATCTTCCCCGCAATTTGGCGATCGCAGAACCTATCAAATGGATCCTGGTAATGGTAAAGAAGCATTAAAAGAGGTAGCTTTAGATATAGCTGAAGGAGCAGATATGCTAATGGTGAAACCTGCTTTATCCTATATGGATATTATTTGGCGAGTTAAAGAAATGACTAACTTACCTGTGGCTGCTTACAACGTTTCTGGTGAATACTCGATGGTTAAAGCTGCTGCGCTAAAAGGTTGGATTGACGAGAAAAAAGTGGCACTAGAAACTTTAACAAGCTTCAAGCGTGCTGGTGCCGATCTCATTTTGACTTACCATGCTAAGGATGCAGTACGTTGGCTAAATGAATAATTCTTAGTTTTTAGTTGTTGAATTCAACGATTAATTACCATGAAAGTGAATCTCTCTGCTAATTTTGGCGTTGCTGATTTAGCGAACGAGTGCGCGACGGCGAAGCCGAGTCCTTTAGGGGTCTTGGGCGGGGCTTACAAGTTCTGCCGTGAAACGACAGAATCAGCCCCTTGGGTTTCCCTCAATGAGC
>NZ_LR213869.1 GCF_900659865.1 Hyella patelloides LEGE 07179 | reverse complement strand
TTAGCGAACGAGTGCGCGACGGCGAAGCCGAGTCCTTTAGGGGTCTTGGGCGGGGCAGAAGAGTTCTGCCGTGAAACGACAGAATCAGCCCCTTGGGTTTCCCTCAATGAGCAATATGCGCGATGCGCGACGGCGAAGCCGAGTCCTTTAGGGAAGCGAGTCCTTTAGGGGAGCGGTATCCTTTAGGACTCGTTCAAGACAGTAATGTCATCCAAAATAATACGGTTCGTAGCGATAAGCTTATGGCTTATCGCCAGGTTTAACTCCTTTACTAACTGCGCTTTTCAACAGCGCGGTTGGATATGCGGGGGATGCGCCCGCAGGTGCCGCGCTCAAATGAGTAAACCACTTAACATATCCAATCACTTAAGCAACAAGCGAGCTATAAGCTATAAGCTCTAAGCTTATAGCTACGAAATAACTAATTAAAAGCGGAACGGACATCTCACGGGCTTGAGGCAACCTTATGCGTAGCGGTATCCGTGATTGGCAAGCCACGTGTCCTCGTCTATCCAATTGAAAACGGCTGTAAAGATAAGTGGAATAGAACATAATCTTCTGGTGTTAACGGAAAAAATAATTCTCAATCAACAGTGTTTTCGATCTGTTTAAAGGGATCGCTAAGATTAGGATATTGTTGATAAAATTTCATTAGTTCTGATTAACTTAATGTTTCTCATGTAATTGAAGCTTCATGAGTAGGTTCTTGACCTTGATATTATCAAAATTATGGCATTAGCTCATCAAAATAATTGTCATAGTTTCTGATTTCTGTATAAAAGATTCGGGAATCGCCACTACGACCAAACTTTATAAAACCTCTCGGTCAAGTTAAGATAATCTCTAAGGATAACCTAAATATTAACGTGGAGCATTAAACACTCATGATTGCCCTTATATTAGCTAGCATAGTTAAATTTTTAGAAATTTATGGATACATTCTGATTGTCAGAATTCTTTTATCTTGGTTTCAGGGAGCAGAATGGGCATTTAACATCATTTCTTTTCTCAGCCCAATTACTGACCCCTATCTTAATATCTTTCGTTCCATTATCCCACCTTTAGGCGGGATAGACTTTTCAGCAATTTTAGCGATTTTAGCTCTGAATTTATTAGAAAATTTGTTTAGAAGCTCTTTGGCTCAAGCAGCTTATGCTTCTTTTGGTAGCTTTTAACCCTCAAAATCATCATAATAAAAAGGACGAACTTTACTAGCAAAGCCAGAAGCTTTAAATTTTTCAAAAGTTAAGGGTGTCGGTTGATTAGCAGAAACACTAATTCTGATTTCAAAATCACTGACCCCTGGTGGTATTTCTGTAATTGAGCCAATCCTACCGCGATTTTCCATAGCAGAATTGCCAGTAGCATCATAGATGCGTCCAAAAACATCCGCATCAACTACAGTTTTACCTGAAGTATTTTTGGCTTTTCCTCGAACGATAAAGCAGTTATTAGCCCCCATATCACCACTACCAACATAAGCACCTTCTGTAATATCTGAGGGACAATCTGTATAAGAAAGGTTGTAGAGTTTGACTGGTGTTAAAGCATTTGCTGCTGGCGTGACAAAGAAGCTGGTAAGCCATAAAATGCCAGTCAAAAATGAAATTGCTAAGATACGAAAACTCACCATATTTTGATAACTCATGCGATTGTTTACTTAACTTTTAGCTTAACTTGTATTGTTTAAGAAATCTTGACACTATAGAATAAACCTCTCCTCATTTTGAGTCTTAAATTTTTCGAGTTTACTGAAAAATTTGCTTGGAAAGGTCAGGTAATAGGTAATAGGTTTGAGCTTACTTTATAGAAATTTCTGTCCCTAAACTCATTACCAATTCTAGATATTTGATAGTAACATGAAATACAAAAAAGAATGGTATAAAATAGCGATCTCTGATTAATTGTTATTGCTTATTAATGGCTAATTGCTACTTATTTCATCGCAAAATCTCTCTAGCAAATATTTAATTGTTTAATATAAAGAGGTTGTTTTTTGTCATTTTACTTGTCTTTTTTAGACTTAAAATCACGTAGCTATTAGCTATTAGCAAGACTTGACTTGCATAGTGAGGGCAATTTTACTCACCACTATGCCTTATTCCACTATGTACGAAGTGGAGGAATTAAACAAAGCTTACAGCAAGCGAGCTTAAATCTCTGAGCTGGTTAAAAATCTTGATTTATAAAAGTTTGAAAATTTTCAGTAAGCTCTATTTAAACCCAACAAAGTGCGATAAGATTGCAGGGTTTTTTTGGCTGTTTTTTCCCAAGAAAAATTACTTGCTTGTTGATAACCTTTTGTTCTTAAGTCTTGTTGTAGCTGACTATTATTAATAACTTGCTCAATTGCTTCGGCTAATTCTAAAGGATTGTCAGGGTTAATTTGTAAGCCAGCATTGCCTACAATTTCTGGTAAAGAAGATGTATTAGAGCAAACAACAGGCGTACCTAAATTCATTGCTTCTAAGACAGGAAGTCCAAAACCTTCGTAGTGGGAAGGATAAACAAACACCTCTGCTAACTGATAAAACAACGCCAATAATTCATCGCTTAAGTAGTCAAGATGATGGATATTTTTATTATAAACTGAATTTGCGATCGCCTCAAAAATAGCTCCGTATCGCCAGCCTTTTTTCCCAATCAAGACTAAGTTATGCTCAATTTTATATTTTTCTTTGAGATAGCTAAATGCTTTAACCAGAGTAATTATGTTTTTTCGTGGCTCTATAGTACTCACAAATAAAAGGTAAGGAATATCAAAATTATAATTAACTTTTGTTTTGAGTATTGCTATGTCACATCCTTTAAAATAGTCTTTGGTATAGCGACTAGCTAAGGGTGTCACAAATATTTTTTCGGGACTAATATCTAAATATTTAATCGCATCTTGTTTTGTACTTTCAGAGATTGCAATAATTGAATCTGTCCACTGCAAACATTGTCTGACACGTTGATAATATTTCGCTACTACTCGATCTACATACTGGGGATATTTTAAAAAAGTAAGGTCGTAGAGAGTCATTACTTTTAGTGTAGAACGATCTGGATAAACAGTAAAATTTGTTCCGTGAAATATTTGGTCATCCTTTAATGGTTTATCTAGCAATAAAGGAAACACTTGAGGAAAATTATTGACTAACCAATCAGAAATTCTTACGGGATAGGAAAAAAAAAAGCGAGCTTGCGCTTCGCTTTCATTAAGTTTGTAATAGTTTGGTAGTAGGCTAGGAAAAGTAAAATCTCTTTTGAGCCAGTTTTTTAAACTTGGTTGATAAAAAATACCTAGTTGAAATTTTTCTGGCTTTTGGAGAAAATGTAAATGCTGAATGAGGTTAGCAACGTACAAACCGACCCCACTGGGTTTAACTGTTATTGGAGTAGCATCAACAACAACTTTTAACATTTAGTTCAATGATAATCTCAGACGATGTTTGAGATATTTTAATATTTTCTCAGTAATTTTATAAATTACCAGAAGCAAGAGTCATTAAAATAATTACAGTAATGCTGCTTAGAGCCAACACAATAGCTAAACTAACAGATTGTCCTAAGTTAGATGAAGAAGAAGTTTTCATGGTTTATAGCCTCAGTAATTGGCGTCAGTTTTGTATTAATCTAGTTTGAAAATTGAAAAAAAAAGCTAAAAAGTCATGGGGGATCAACTTAAAACTAAAATGCTAAAGATTTATTTTATTAGTTAAATCTACAGATGTAGCTTAATTATAGATAACTAGTTATGAGAAACACTAATAAAAGTAATGTTACTTAACTTTGCTTAAAATAAGTAAACAAATAACAAATCGGTGAGTATTTTTACTTAAATTTAGTTCGGGAGCGGAAAAAGGACAGGTAATAATACCAATTCTCAACAGTCTTTCTAAAAGCTAAATCATGACTAGCTTTTGCTTTAAATTACATAAAGACGAACTTCAGGTTAAATTATACCAATTCTCGCGCAATAGCTAGATAGATAGAAAATCATTTCTTATTAAGAAAAAACACTCAAACTACTATTTACACTAACTCCTGACTCCTGACTCCTGACTCCTGACTCCTGACTCCTAGCTTTAAACCTTCGTCTCTTATTACTTTTAATAAATGGTATTATTTCCATTCGTGGTAAAGTTTTTCGACATAAGCCATAATATCTTCTTTCGGCAATTTAATTTTTGGCTTTTGTCGTGGATATAAACTTTCTACAGCACTAGTATCTTGTTCGACAATTTTAGCTGTTGATTCTACAAGCGATCGCTCGATTAGATTTTTTAAAACAGGTATTTTTAGTAGTGAACTCTTCCAGTTGGCATAAGACAAAACGAAAGTATGGGTACGTTTTTCTGTTTCTGGATAAAGGATAAAAAATTGCTAAGTACAGGACAAAAACTGGAGAGATTGAAAAAAATCAGTCTTATGTTCATCAAAATCCCGGAAAATAGAACGTAAATGGTCAAAGCCATCACGAAAAATACTTTTGGCTTTTCGTCCATGACTTTTAATCGAGATTGGTTTTGCCTGAGATAACCATTGACCTGTTCGGTATGCCCAACATAAAGCAATCGTGAGGAGTGCAAATAGGCGACTCAACCGTTCCGAATCTACCAGATGAGTATCTTCTAAATTAAAACCTCTACTTTTAAAAATTCCAAACAGAGTTTCAATACCCCACCGTTGAGCGTAATCATCAATAATTGTGTGACAATAACTCGGAGCAACAACGGTTAGCAGAGAGTTATCTTGTAAACGTAAAGCCCCGATATAGACTGGATATCCCCATAAAACTCGTTTCTTTCTAAGCAATGACCTCTGACCAATTTGAAGATGAGAAAAAACAATTCGCGTAGAAAGCTGATGCTTTCCATCACCTAGAAGTTCTGTCTCTCGAATTCTAATTCTGAATGACATCATCGGTTGTGAGAGTAAATATTTGAGCCAGTCATGACCTAAAAATTCGCGGTCAGCACTCAAATAATCAATCTTGTATTCACAAAATAGTTCAATAAACTCTTCGATCAACTCTATTCTTTCTTGAGTATTGGAGTTTCCTTTTTTCTCTAACATCCACCACAGTAAAGGAAAAGCTACTCCAGACGTGAACAATGCCCAAGGTTAAAATATTGAATATCTTGCGCCCAAACTGCCACTCGGTTCGATCCAGGCTCAATACCCACGGTTCTGGTATTTCCATCATTGTAATAACCAACTTTGCCATGCTGTAATAATCTAAGTCAAATTCTCTCAAAAACCGTTGCAGTCTTTTGTAATTCGATTCTTTCTTCGCTTTGCTTTTAAATCCAATTGATAAATCTACCAAATTAACTGTCTTGACTCGAAATAGGGCGATGAGAAATAATGCTAGGAAACTCAGTCTCGCTCCATGCCATTTCAAATGGGGCTTCAGGGTTTTGCGAAGCAGGTTAACATTATCCATAGGATTATCATGAGTTGAGTGTAGTTACTTTTCATGAAACCCTTTTTCTTTCAGCTTTTCAACTTTTGTTTACTTAGGTATTTAGTATGATATTTCAGAAAGTTTCTCGATATTACCGACGAATATACCGAAAGTTTCTTGATATCATTCTATATGGGGTAGATATACGGAGAGTTTCCGCATAATAAATAGTTATGAGGCATGCGACACTGCCATGAAATTGCGAATCGCCCAAATCACGGATGCAGATGCGATTATCGCGTTCGATCACGTCGCGGCATCCGAAACAGCACGTGTCCAGTTCATTCACGACAAAATCGAATCGTCCGCGTGTTACGTCGCCGTCATCGACGCGAAGGTGGTGGCCTACGCGGTGCTGAATTACAAATTTTATGATAATGGTTGGATCGAAATGCTCTATGTCCATCCGCAATTCCGGCGTCAAGGAATCGGTTCTGCGTTGATCCGTCATTTGATCAACGCATGCCGCACACCCAAACTGTTCACATCGACGAATCAATCCAACTTCCCGATGCAGCGGCTACTGGCAACGCTGGAATTTGATCGAAGTGGCTTCATCGAAAACCTTGACGAAGGCGATCCGGAACTGGTGTATTTCAAACGATTACGCGATAATGCTACACAATAACTCGATTATTTACGCTCAATTGTTACAGATTTGGATTTGAGATATTTTGCCATTCTCTGCAATTTTTGTCCTGTACTTAGAGCTGGAATACCCATTAACTCTCCTTTATGAGTTCCCTTAAAAATGCCACGAGTAAGAACTTTATCGTCTTCTGCAATGACTTCCTCTACCTTATGACAACCATCGGGAAATACAGCAAACATTGAAATTGCATACTGCACAAATTGATCCACACCCTTGCGCGTGACTCCATCCATGCCCTGACCTACAATATCAACAGCCATAAATTTTTTCCCTTCCTCAACGTCTTGACGATCAAAAGCTTGATACATCTTAAGAGAGATCGCCTTATTTTGTTCGAGTGACATAATTTTTCTTAGTAATAGTGTGTTTGAAAACACTCTACTAAAGCAGATTTGTGACTTGCATTGACTTAGGTTAAGAATTTTTCTGCTGATAAACTCTCCGTTTTAAGCGACTGAGAGATTCGGGTTCAATACCTAGATATGAAGCTAAATAATATTGGGAAATACGCCTTAATAGTTCTGGTTCGGTTTTTAATAATTTTAGATAACGTTCTTCAGGAGTATCTAAAAACAAAGAAAGCAACTTATCTCGTAGCAAAAATGCTAAATCTTCAGCAATAGCTCTTAATAATTTCTGACCATGAGGAGCATTCTCAAAAAAATCCATTGCTCGATTATTAAAAATAAGAATTTCTGAATTTTCTATTGCCTGACAAGAAAAGCAAGCTGGAGTACATTTTTGAAAACTTTCATAATCTCCAAAAGTATGGTTTTCTAAGTGAAAAAAAAGAGTATATTCTTTACTGTTTTTAATTACGAAGCTCCTTAAACAGCCCTGAAGAGTAAAATAGACAGATTTACAAATATCATCTCTGTGAAAAATAAATTCTCCCTTAGACAATTTTTGTGATTTTAAAAGAGGTTCAATAAGTTTAGTATCAAATTTTAATTCTGGTGATAGTTGCTGAATATAAACAAAAAAAGATTGATACATTATCTACTATAAAAACACACAAACTTGACCAACGGTCACCGCAGGCTCCGTCTTCTCTTGGTGCGCGTTCCTTAGCCGAGGAAACCTCGGCAGGGGTGGATAGGGGGGACTTTTCTGGTTTGATGTTTTGCTGACCACAGTTGATTGCGGTCTGTTGAAGTCCCCCCATCCCCGCGCACCGCTTTTTAAGGCGGAGTAACGGTGACTATGGAAGACTAAACAATAATTACACAACAAAATATGAATATCCAACAAATTTTGTTCACTAGATATCCACATCAATCAATTCAAATTGCTAATTTTTTTATCTTGTAGGTACTTTTTCTATTTGAGCATAACCACTAAAAAGAAGAACTTTACCTTTAGTTTCCAAACGATTAAGCCTGACTTTAACCCCATCTAAATCAAAACGGTCTAAATCTACCATTTCATTGAGAATTGAGCCTAAAGTATCTGTTAGCTGCTGGGAAATATCTCGAACATCGTCAGGGATATCTTGGGCTTCAAACTTAATATCGTTAAATTTGATTCGTCTTCTTTTAGCAACGGCGAGAGTACAATATAAGCTTACAGGAACAGAGCGATCGCTCCAATTAGCTTTAGCCAGTAATTTAACCTGATTATTGGGTAATAATTGCAACTCAACATCAGTAAAAGAAACAACTTCTCCTCCCGAAATTTCAGTCAAAGCTGGCGCGGAGAGATTTTCGAGACGTTTTTTGACTAATTCCGCTTGAAATGCCTGATTGAGATCGGTTTCAGTTAATTTAACTTGAGCCACAGCTTGAGTAGGCTGCTTCAAAGCTATTTTTCCTTGCATGACAGAGCCAAAATCAAGAGATACCGCATCAGTTTCAAAAGACATCTCCTCAGTACGGAAATCCTTACGAATCACCAAACCACGACCACTCATTTTGAAGCTATCAATTGTTCCTTGTAGGAGTTTACTAGAAGGATTACAACGCACGGCTACTTCTACAAATTCACTATGAGTGAATAGATGGCGGATGGTATTCGTCGCCACTTTATTGAGAAGATTTTCTCCCCAATCACCACCTTGATTGTTATTGAAACCGACAAAGCCACCAAACATAAAGCTATTTACTAGGCTACATTCCATCTCTTTTGTAACAAAATATTAAGTTTGTTGCAATTTCCCAACCATATCACAGACATCATCACAAGTATTTGTTATTAGTTATAAAAGTACTGATTATCAATTGATGGATAAAGTAACATTTTGCAGTTGCTTGAGCTTATCACGTATCGCTCCGCGATCGATCATCTCTTCTACTAAGGTAAATCCTGCTTCTATATTAGAACAAATTCCCGAACGCCATAGGTAAAAACCCCCATTGAGAATTACAGCCGACATCAGAGGGGTGTTTTTGCCTTGTAAAACAGCTTGTAGAGTTTCTATTAGTTTAATTGTGGATTCTAACGCTAAATCCTTTCCATTGAGGCTATATTCTTCAGGATGAATCAGTAAGCGAGTAAAACCAGTCTTATCATCTCCCATACCAATAATGGCGGTACGATTGCAAGAGAGATCGCAGCTACCTTCTAAGCCTTTGACGGTGGTGTAGTTAGTAATTCCTCGGAGTTTGAAAGTAGAGATAAAACGTTCTTCTGTGGGAGGATGAACAAAACCTGAAATTAGAGCTATTTTTTCTTTGACAGGCGACCAAACTAACTCTGCGGTGGCAAAAGTTGGTCTTTTGCCAATTTGCTCCCTATAGGGAATTAATCTATCAGCTAGCGGAAAGTGCTTCGGCAGATATACAAAGCCAACTCCTGTTTGTTCGAGAACAGCTTGAGTTTGGGAAATAGAAAAGGTTGTAAAATCAACTCCTAACTGTTGCCAAATATTAACTAAGGGTACGCCGTATTTGGTAGGCATACAATCCCCGCCGTGAAGAATTACAGGAACATCTGCTGCTGCTAAAATTAGCGTAGTAATCGGAGTTACAGGAACAGTGCGGGAACGTCCGTCATAGGGTAAACCAAACACTACAGGTTTTTTTTTCGATGGGATATTAGCTACACTCAATTTTTGTCCCAAATCATCATAGGTATCTAGTATCCCTGCTAACTCGTCTGGGGTAGGACGTTTAATGCGATGAGCAATCATAAATGCTCCAATTTGAGCAGGAGTAGCGATTTCTTCTAGCATCATCCTGGTAGCTTTAGCTGCTTCTTCGCGAGTTAAATTTTTGCTGGTATGAGTACCGCTACCAATTTTTTTGAGTAATTCTCGAAACTCATCGCTCATAGTTTTTAGAAATTAAGTTAATTTGATGAAGTCAGAGGAAGCTCCGTCTTTTCAAGGCAGGGTCTCTCTGACCAACGGTGACAAGCTATTTGATTGCTAGTTTTTGCGATCGCATTTTTTGTTGGACTAACTCATAAAAGTGAGCAATTGGAGGAATAGCTAAACGATCGCTTGTAGTCACCATAACTACTTGTCTAGTCAGATTACTATTTATAATCGCATCTTCTGATATTGACTCAGTTATTTCTAAAGGCATTGTAATGGGGCGAATTGCTAAGCTATGATCTTTTGTGGCATCAATTAACGCTCCTTGGGGTAAAAGAGCTACTATGTTACCCTGACGCACCACTCCCCGAAAAGCATCTAAAGTGTTTAACTCCATCACGGTATTTAGCTCTAGTTGTTCTTTGCTAAACCAATCTTGAACTAAGCGTTGCATTCCATAGCCGTCTTTAAACACTACTTGAGGATAATTGGCTAACTCTTTTAAAGGAACTTTACTATATTTGGTCAGAGGATGATCTGCTGCCATAAGAACGGCAATTTCTTCTCGATAAAGGGGAATAATCTCCATTTCAGGAGAATTAGTTAAAAAACGATTGTTCATGACAATCGCCACATCAATTAAACCATCTCGTAAGACCTTTAAAGCGCGATCGCTACCTAAAGCAGTTACCCTTAGCTGTGTTTCAGGATAATCTCGACAAAATTGCTGTAAAACTGGAGGTAGATAATAAGCACAAACAGAATGAATCGCTGCAACACACAATTCTGGCTGTTTTCCTACAATCAGATCGGCACATTCGGTAGTAGCTCTAACCCATTCCTGACAAATTCTTTGGGCGCGGGGTAACAGTTTTTCGCCTCCTACAGTAAGCTTGGCATGAGCAGTACGATGAAACAAAGCTAAACCTAAATCTTGTTCTAGCGATTGGATTTGACGACTAATAGTAGACTGGGTTACACCACATTTTTTCGCTGCTTGTCCAAAATTACCTGTTTCTGTGATTGCCAAAAAAGCTTGTAGCTGCTCAATACGCATAGTTAACCATTTAAAAATTGGTGTTGCAAGATTACGATTACTTATACTTAGTAGGTATTCGCGTTGCCTATTGAACATATAAAATTTACTAGGACTATTTCGTATAAAAAATTACATTTATTGCAATATAGCGATCGCAAAAATTAAGTTTATATAGAAATTAATCAATAGAAACCAGGGTGCAAAAGCAAACAGTAGCCAGCAGTACCCATAGGAAATAAACAAGTAACAAGTAGACCTGATTAAATATTTTCCAACAATCCACATTAGATATTGGTTATGAGCGAGCAAAATCAAACGGCAGACTTTATAAAATTAGATCGGTTTTTAAAATGGCAAGGAATTACACAAACAGGAGGCGAAGCCAAAATTAGAATTCAAGAAGGGGAAGTCATTGTTAATGGCAAAATCGAAACTCGTCGCGGTAAGAAACTTCGTACAGGCGATCGCGTTACCATAGCAAATAAAACTTATACGGTAAACTTACCATGAGGAAAGAGGAACGAGGACAGAGGAATCAGGAACAATAAAACACTATAATTTATCGATGATTAATATCTTTACTGAATCTCGATTTTTAATTTTTAACTTGTAACCCATCAATCATCGCTGTTCATTTCTCTTTCCTTACAGCTTGTTCCTTCTTCCTAAAAATTATGTTTCCCCAAATCCTAGCTTCAGACTTTGATGGTGTAATTTGTGATGGTTTAATCGAGTATTATGCCAGCACAGAAAAAGCCTATAAAAAAATTTGGAATCAAGAACAATTAACCGCTAATAATGATTTAGCTAATAATTTTTATCGCCTTCGTCCTGTAATAGAAACGGGTTGGGAAATGCCTGTATTGTTAAGAGCATTAGTTTTAAAATATGCTCCAGAAAAGATTTTAACAGCATGGCATGATGTCCGAGATGAAATTGTTAATCGAGAACAGTTAGACAAAAAATATTGTACTCAAACCTTAGATGGAGAACGCGATAATTGGATTAAAAATGACTTAAATGATTGGTTAAAATTACATCGTTTCTATCCAGGAGTTTTAAATAAAATAAGACAGGTAATCAATTCAGAAATTCAGTTTTATATAGTAACCACAAAAGAAGGTAGATTTGTTAAACAGCTATTACAACAGCAAGGTATAGAATTAAATGAAACTCAAATTATTGGCAAAGAATTCAAACGTCCTAAGTATGAAACCCTAAGAATTATTAGAGATAATGCTACAGAATCAAATGCTAAAATTTGGTTTATTGAAGATCGGATTCAAGCTTTAAAACAAGTACAACAGCAACCAGATTTAAAAAATGTAAAATTGTTTTTAGCAGATTGGGGCTACAATACAGAACCAGAAAGAAATCTGGCAAAAAGCGATCGTGATATCCAATTAATGTCTCTATCTCAGTTTTCTCAAGATTTTGCTCTTTGGTTGCAATAAATGTGTTACAACTATTTTTTTAATAGTTTGTCTTAACCATCAATTTTATCAACTCTTTATCAAAGATTTAGCTCTACTTTACCTATTTCTCAGTTTGGCTTTTTACTCTTAAAAATTAAGAAGTTCTTCTTATTAGGAGTTGTCGCCATGAAAGTACGATGGAAAATCTTGTTAACGAGTATGACAATGTGGCTAATTGGAGAAATTTCTTTGAATCTAGTAGGGCTTGATGAGTTTGCCGATTATGGCGAGTTTCTTCAATATAAATACATCTTGATGGCAACAGTCTGAATTTAAGCTTGAGCTATGATTTTCTATTTAGCTAGTTCAAAGCAATTTAAAGCACAATTGTAGTAAGCCTCAATGAAAAAGCGATCGCTAATTAACTTCTTCTCCGATACAAGCATCGTTACCAAAGATCAAATACTCGTTTAAAAAGTTGGAATTAAAAGCAATACCATGAGCTTTAGCGAAAAAAGTCCTACCCTCAACATATTCATCTACAGTAGTTTCTCTGCCATGTACTTCAAAAACAACAACCTCAAGCATCCCAGAATAACAACTTAAATTATCAGTGACAGCCAACTCTTTAGGTAAAAATACCTCACCACGATCTATGATGCACAATCCACCAGCAAAGTTTAAATTATGTTCCCCTGTTCGATCTCTTACTGTAACCTCATGGGCAAATTTGTATTCATCGGCAAAAGGTCCAGAGACAATTTCTTTCCTCAGAATTTCTCTACCTCCAGAGAAGCAAGAAATGATTCCAGCAGAGTTTTTAGATTTGATTTGAATTTGTTTAGCTGCTGCGGGTCGAATCTGACCAATAAACAAAACTAGAAGCAGTATCAAGTAAATTAAAACCTTCCGCATTTCAAACCTTGTCCAGTTTAAAGGTGAGGGATGCTGAGGTTAAATCAGCTTTAGTGTTCATAATTTAATTATTAAGCTCTGTTGCGAGTTCATCTGTCACCCGCCAATAACTAACAATCCACAATTATTAGAGCAATCCTTCCAATTGATTACGAATTTTATCTAGTTCGTTAGAAGGCATGGAAGAATCGGATTCTGCTTCGGATGTTGTTGCTTCTGTCATTGATGTAGCTGATTGTTCTTCTTCTTCTTCCCAGCTTGTTTGCTCTAGATTAATCTCTGGTGGTATGGCTAATTTTCCTGGTTCGACAATTTCCCACTCATAACTAGCTTTTTCGCAAAATATTTTAATTTCTTCTGAATCAATTACTTCAACACTAGGTTTAGGAAAATCCTGTGCTTCTAGCATCATGGTATAACGAAGCGCGTCGTCTTTATCTTGAAACATTAGTATCTTATTGAGATCGCCTTCTTGAATCGTATGAATCCCTTCATCTTCAGTATTGGCATTATATAGCAAAATATACACAAGCATAATCGATACCCCATCAACTACTAACCATCATGCCAATTACAGCATAAAAAGATTCCCGATGGTTATTAATTATTAATTTTTTCAACAAAGCCAAAATAGCTAGAATGATTAACTACCTGTAATTAATTTCGTTTAATGCTGTCTCTAAAAAACCTTAGTTATCATCCCCCTGCTACCCAAAACCCGATTTTGAAAGCGATCAATTTACAGCTAAAACCGCAAGAACTAGGGGTTATTGTCGGACGTAGTGGATCTGGAAAAAGTACTTTATTAGAAATTTTAGCTGGTCTTGCTGAACGCACTGGAGGGGATATTTATTGGAAAGATCGAGAAATTATATCTCTTCATTTGCAGCAGTTAGCAGGTTTAGTGTTTCAATTTCCTGAAAGACATTTTTGTGGTGCTACGGTATTGGAAGAATTACGCTTAGGACATCCCGAATTAGGCTCAGAAGAGGTGCTAGAAGCTTTAAAAGAAGTAGGATTAGAAAACATTTCTCTGGGTACTTCTCCTCATGATTTGAGCGGAGGACAGCAACGTCGTTTAGCTCTAGCAGTACAATTAATTAGGAAGCCTAACATTCTAATGCTAGATGAGCCTACTGCTGGTTTGGATTGGTCAATGCGGATTAATTTAGCTCAATTGCTGGCAAAACTCAAAGAACATTGGACGTTATTAGTGGTTACCCACGATCCAGGGGAGTTATCCAAAATAGCCGATCGCTGTTGGACAATTCAAGATGGTCGAATACAAGCGATCGCCCCTGAGAGCCTCTATGGAAAGGATGAATTATGAGGAAAGAAGCAAGATCAAAAAGAGTTATTAGCCACAAGCGACCAACAACTGATAATTGATAACTGACTTTACTTTAATGGAGCGAAACTTACCAACAATGCTGGATATTTGGGATAAAACTCTTCATTGGCAACCAAGCGATCGCCAAAATCAGCAGTTTGCCCAACTTTACACGGCTATTTTGGAAGGAAATAAAAAACAAAATTTAACTAGAATTACCAAACCTCAAGAGTTCTGGGAAAAACATCTTTGGGATTCTCTACTGGGAGTTGCACCCTTTTTTATTCCAGATTATGCTGTGGCTGCGCTACAAAAAAAAAGCTCTCTGGCTAAAAATTTAAAGATTATTGATATTGGTACGGGTGCTGGATTTCCTGGTTTACCACTTGCGATCGCAAATCCTGATTGGTCAGTTACAATGGTAGACTCCACTCGTAAAAAAATTGCTTTTATTTTACGAGCGATCGCTCAATTGCAATTATCTAATGCAGAAGCGATAGTAAGTCGTGCCGAAGCTTTGGCAAGACAAACACCTCACAGAGAACAATACGATCTGGCTTTAATTCGCGCTGTCGGACAAGCTTCTGTGTGTGCAGAGTATATTTTACCTTTTGTTAAAATAGGTGGTTTTGCAGTTCTTTATCGAGGATATTGGGAAGAAACTGACACTATCGCTTTAAAAACAGCAGTAAATCAGTTGGGAAGTGAAATTACTTTGATTAAGCCCACAAAAACTCCTCTTTCTGACAGTATTCGTCATTGTATTTATCTCTATAAAAAATCATCCACCCCCGATCTATTTCCCCGTCAAGTAGGAGTACCGAATCAGCAACCACTTTAACAGTTATCAGTTATCAGTTATCAGTTATCAGTAACCAGTCTTCCTGAGTGTTGCAGTTAAAAAGTACTGAGCGATCGCTGACAGGCAGTTCTTGAACGGGATGTTGTGCCAACCATTTTTGAAAAGATTTCCCTTTTTTCTCAATATAAGTTTTTAGCAGAGGTAGGCAGCTACGACGATAAAAACCACAAAGAGGCTCATAACCTTTGTTACTTAGAGGTAAAAGAGCAATTTTTGAATCACTGACTTCAGGAAGATATTGACACCACCTTTTAATTGCTTCAGAATTAATCTTTGGTAAATCGCAAGCCAAAAGTAATATCCAGTCCGTGCTTACTTGCTGTAATCCTTGGTAAAAACCAATTAAAGGACAATTAGAGTCGGCATTGGCTAAGATAATGGTTTCTTCAATCAGCTGTACTGATGCTGGAATGAGATTTTGATATTTGTCGATCCAGGGAGTCACCACATAAACACAATTTAAAGAATCTTGAGCTACAGTACAAACATGATTTAGTAAAGGGCGATTTTTAATCTTTAATAATGCTTTATCTTGACCCATGCGGGTGCTTTTTCCGCCAGCTAAAATGATAGCTGCAATAGATATTTCTGGCTGATTTTTCATCACAGAATTAATCAATTATATTTTGGCAAATGAGTAAACTTTACGAAATAGAAACTAAAAAAACACAAAAACTAAAACTTTGGATTTATTTGTTACCAGTAGTAGGTGTTATACCTTCTTTATGGACTTTATATCGAGGTCAAGCTAACTCAGAACAAAAAAAAGCTAGTCGCTTATCTGTGGTGCTATTATTGCTGTGGCTGACCCCTTATGTATCCTTATTTATTGGGGCTGGTCAGACTTCTGAACTTCTGGCTTTTCGCTTACTTTATACTAATGCTTTGCTGACAACTGGTTATTTTTTAATTTGTTTGGGTTTGATGTTCCGCTTACAACAAGGAAAATCCCCGTATTTACCCTTAATTAATTCTTTGATTGGGACAACTAAAGATAAATAATCACCAGAAAAATGTTGAAGCTGTAATTTTTAAAATAAAAAGCTAGAATCTAATCGGTATTGCTCTCAAGTTCTTTACTGATTAAGAGCGAAAATGAGAAGTTAACTCGTTTATCTATTTAACTCTTAATCAAGAATTGATTTTTTCAAGAGTGATTAGTTTATAAATAGGAAATTACCCTTGATAAATACTCGGTTTTTTGTGTATAAATACCTAAACATCTCCTAAAAATTATTAGTATTTCCAGTGTGAGGAAACCAGTGTCAGTTAATAAAGTTTATCGCCCTACTCCTTCAGGGCCAAAGTCAGGGTCAAAATCAGGACAAAAAGTGACTCCAAAAGCTCGATATCGCCCAAAGAAGTCCTATCGTGGACGTAATATTGCGATTGGCATCGGCTTAACTGTGGTTTCCTTTGTATCTGCTGCTGCGGGAGCATTATTAGCTGTCACCTTTTCCGAATCAGCCATCTTAAAACAAGCAGAATTAACTCCTGAAGAAGAACAAGTCTTCAACCAAGAAAATACCGTTGCTAGAAAAAATCTTTCTGTACCTGAGTTAACTCGCCCTGTAAATATTTTAGTTTTGGGAATTAAAGTTTTAACTTCAGATTTAAAAAATCAACCCGTTCCCGACGATTTAGGTTATCATGCCTTGGTTAATTCCTTTGAAGGTTTGAGCGATACTATGTTGCTGGTGCGCTTCGATCCCCAACAGAAAAAATTAAGTGTCCTTTCGATTCCCAGAGATACCAAAGTATATCTAGATGGTCATGGCGATAGGAAGATCAATCATGCTAATGATTATGGGGGTCCTGCTTTAACTGCATCTGCTGTAAGTGAGTTATTGGGAGGGGTAGAAATAGATCGCTATGTTAGAGTTAATGTTCAAGGAATAGAAAAGCTCATTGATGCTTTAGGGGGTGTCAACGTATTTGTCCCTAAAGACATGAAATACAATGATTTTAGCCAACATCTCTATATCGATCTTAAAAAAGGTCAGCAACATTTAGATGGGGAAAAAGCAGTTCAGTTTTTACGCTATCGCTACGATGATTTAGGAGATATTTCTCGCGTCCAAAGGCAACAAGTTTTAATGCGAGCCTTAGTAGAACAAGCTCTTAAGCCGAGAACGATTGTCAAGGTCCCTAAAATATTAGATGTCATCAAATCTCACTTAGATACTAATTTAACAGTTAAAGAATTAATGGCATTATCTAACTTTGCCTCTCAAACTGAGCGTTCTGGTGTGCAAATGATGATGCTTCCTGGAAATTTTAATAATCCTGAAGAAAATGTTAGTTACTGGGTGCCAGATTCTCCGCAGATTGAGAATATAATGGTACAGCACTTTGAGTTAGAACCAGCAGAATTAGACTCCTGGAGCGATCGCACTGCCCCAACACAACGGGATTTTACAAACACCAGAATTGCCATTCAAAATAGTCTAGAAGACCCCACTGCTGCAAGACAAATGCTAAATGCTTTACAAGAAGCTGGCTATTCTCGCGCATACATTAGTAGAGATTGGGCTGAACCCCTGAGAGTCACTAAAATTGTGGCTCAAAAAGGAGATACTATGTCTGCTGAGACTCTGAAAGCAACTTTGGGTGTAGGTGAGGTTTTGGTAGAAAGCACTGGTTCGTTGGAGTCTGATGTCACTATTCAAGTAGGAGAGGATTGGCAAGATTATCTAGCAGTGGATGAGTTAGGTACTGATGATTTCGAGCTTGAATTTGATAATTAGTGGTTAGTCCCGTCAAGTCCCCAACTAAACGGGACTTGTACCCATCGCATCTTCGTATAAACGGGATAATATGGTTGGTTGTTAGTTGTTAATTGTTAATTAAATTAATAATTGAAGTGCGTTCTTTGTGATGTAATCGATCTTCGATAATTTTTGATTGTGACCAAAACCCCTGTATCTCTTTGGACTTTAGTAGCGCGTACCGATGTACCCTATATGCTCGAAACCATTCCCCATCAAATTCGAGCCTGTAACTATCCCTTTATCGAAAAAGTGTTAGCGATGGATACTGCTCCGTTAACTGGTGATAAACGCTATCGCTATGATACGGGAACTCAAGAGGAATTAGAAGCAGCCTGTCAGACTTTAATTGATAACGGTGTAATAGATCGAGTAGTTAAAATTGATTACAGTCCCCACCTGATCGAACAGATTTACACTAAATACTTTGGTGCAGAACAAGCACCGCAAATGCTTGAGCATACCCATAATTGGAAAGGCTCTACGGTTTATGCCTCACTATATTGCATAGAAACGGCTCAAAGCGATTACTATCTTCATTTTGATGCGGATATGTTGCTGTATCAACAACCTGGTTACGATTGGATTAGTGAAGCGATCGCTATCAACGAAGCTGTACCAGAAATAGCGACTGTTCGCCCTCGTTGTGGCCCTCCTCATCCAGAAAATAAGGCTTTTCACCCCAATCCTTTCACTGTCGATGAAAGAGGCTTTTTTGCTCATAAATTCTTTAGTATGCGGACTTATTTGGTCAATCGCGATCGCTTTGCCGAATTATCCCCCATTCCTTTGATGTGGAAACATCAACCCTTATTATCGAGATATTTAGCACCACCTCTACAGCCATTGTTTGGTAAAGTAGAACAGAAATTGAGAGGAACAACAGGACCCATCAAAGGTGCAATCGCTTCTTTTGAACCAATGACTAGCGAAAGATTAAAAGCAACCAAGTATGTCAGAGCCGATCTTGACTCCACTGAAGCTTGGACAATTCATCCCGCCAAACATAGTCCTGAATTTATTCAAGCTTTACCCAATTTAATTAAAGCGATCGAGCAAGGTCAATATCCACCAGCGCAAGCAGGTAATTACGATTTAATGTTACCTGAATGGCAAAATTTATTAAATTCACTATAAAAATCTTCTAGCAAGCTGGTGTGTAAAGCTCGATAGTCTTCTAGCGCGGGAACAATAAACCCAGAAGCTAATATTTCCGAGATAAATAGTAACACTCTTACCTGATTTTCAGGGATTTCAAACAAGCATAATGCGTTTTCTAACTGCTTAATCCCACAACCCCTCATAGAATAATCTACCCGTGGTTAAAGTCCACTAGATAAAGCTCTTTGAGAATAATCTTGCCAGGCAATAGTAGGTGCATTGAAAAACATTAAGAGAAAACCTTCCATTACCAAATGCACAGGTGACATTCTTAAAGCATTTTTGGCTTATCGTTTCACCATACGATGCATTAGTTTAACTGTTGTTGCGCCACAGTTAAACTGTATTCCTTTCGTCAGTAATTGACTTCCCAATAAAAATTTTTTGCAATCTTTATGTAATAAAAGAAGTTCCTCATGCTAATTTGAAAAAAGAACTTATATAGATATAGAATTAACATTAAGAAATCAGAGAAACTTGTATTGCCAATGTACAGCAATCCTATTTGAGATGAGAGAGAAGAATCAGATAAAAAATATTAACTTATTCGGTTAGTAGCAGCGTATTGGCTGATACATTTTATATAGTTTTATGAGAAAAATCAGAAATTTAAGAAGCAGTAATTAAACTGGACGATTTACAGAAAATTAAGTAATTTACTCAATTAAATTCATGAATTTTGTCCGCAAAATAGCAAACAGTAACTTTGCAACAGTTGAATCGATCGCAAAATATCACATTGGTAAATTGCATTTTACTAGGATAGTATATAGTCTATATCTACTGTATCTTCTTTTTGGTAACTCATACCAAATCCTATTCTAATAAACCAGTTATCGGTACAACCGTTAAACTAGCTCCGAGACCCGATATATGAGGGGCTGTCTTTTGAAATGAATTCAAGAGCAAGTATCGCCCCGTCGCATCTCTACCACAGATATTACATGGGGGGGGGTTGACAATTGGATTTAGTATCATATTTTAAGAGCCACAACTAGATTTATATGCCGCAAAACAGCCAGTTCTGGAGCAATCCACAGTTATTTCAAGCAACTTTTGATGCTTTTACCAGTCCAATTGCTATGCTCGATCGCTCTGGCAACATTATTGCGCTCAATCAAGCGTGGAAAAATAACTCAAATGATAGTTGTTTATCAACAAATACTAGTATTGGAGATAACTATATAAGTGTATGTAAAACTGTAGTCGGTAGCGAGCGAGAATTAGCTAATTTAATTGCTTCAGAGATTCAGGCGATCGCTAATTCGCAAAAAGTAGAGTTTAAGTTTAATTATACCAATGAGGATTTTAACCAAACAAAATGGTTTGTCATTCATCTCAAACAAGTCAAACAAGCTGACTGGCTTGGAGTCCTGATTATTCAGGAAAATATGACTCAGTATATGCAGACAGAATCAGCTTTACGCTCTGTAGTTGAGGGAACGGCAGCCGTTACTGGTCAAGATTTTTTCCGCTCTTTGGTTTATCATTTGACTCGCGCTCTTGCGGTTAATTATGCTTTTGTCACAAAATGTCTAGGGAACAGTATACCTGTGAAGGTTCGTACCTTAGCATTTTGGTGTAAACAAGATTTTGGTCAAAATTTTGAATATAATCTAGCTAATACACCCTGTCAGCGAGTTATTGGCGGAGTATCTTGCCATTATCCCAGAAATTTACGGCAAATTTTTCCTCAAGACACTGATTTAGCCAGATTAAACGCTGAAAGCTATGTTGGTGTTCCTCTAATCAATTCGTCTGGCAGAATTCTCGGACACCTTGTTGTAATTGATGAACTTCCCATGAAAGATGGTTCAACTGAACTGGCAATCTTAAAGATTTTTGCAGCCAGAGCAGCAGCTGAACTAGAACGTCAGAAAGTAGAAGAACAACTAGCTTATGATGCGTTGCATGACCGCCTGACTGACTTACCCAATCGTTATTTATTAAGCGATCATCTCAATCGGGCTTTAGAAAAGTATCGACGCAATCAGGCTCACAAATTTGCTGTTTTTTTTCTCGACTTAGATCGTTTCAAGTATGTTAATGATAGTTTAGGTCATAAAAGTGGCGATCGACTTTTAATAGCGATCTCTAAAAGATTAAAAACCTGTTTGCGTGCCAGCGATATTTTAGCCAGACTAGGAGGAGATGAGTTTGCGATTTTGCTTGAAGGCATTCAAACTATCAACGAAATAACCAAACTAGCAGAGCGAATTCAACAAAGTCTGAACTCTCCATTTTATTTGGGCATACACGAAGTTTTTACTAGCGTCAGTATTGGGATTGCTTTTAGTGAACCTGGTATAGATTCTCCAGAAGAATTATTACGCAATGCTGATATTGCCATGTATAAAGCTAAAGCTTTGGGCAAAACTAGGTATGAGTTATTCGACGAGACTTTACACATTCAAGTAGTCAATCAACTAAGTCTAGAAACTGATTTTCGTCGTTCTCTCGACCGAGGAGAATTTAACCTATATTATCAGCCGATAGTTTCTTTGATGGACAATCAAGTTATTGGTTTTGAGGCTCTAGTACGTTGGCAACATCCCCAAAGAGGTTGTATTTCTCCAGAAGAATTTATTCCTCTAGCAGAAGAAACAGGAATGATTATTACCCTTGGCTGGTGGATTTTACAAGAAGCTTGTTATCAACTAAGAGAGTGGCAAATTCGGTTTAAGAATCCTAGTTTGACAATGGGAGTTAATATTTCTCAAAAACAATTTTCACAACCTCGTCTGGCTGATTCACTACTCCAGATTTTACGCACAACTGGATTAGAATCTTCCACCCTAAAACTAGAAATTACGGAAAGTTTGCTGATGGAAGATACCCGAACTACTATAGAAATCCTCCAACAATTAAAAGCTTTGGGTTGTCAATTGTACTTGGATGATTTTGGTACGGGTTATTCTTCTTTGAGCTATCTTCACAGCTTACCTATTGACGCGCTGAAAATTGACCGTTCTTTTGTTGCTGCAATTGATGCTGAGGGAAACAATAGCGAACTTGTGGAAGCCATTGTGATGATGGCT